>JAXJDU010000367.1:0-1768 GCA_036301785.1 Acutalibacteraceae bacterium
GCCGGCTTAGAAAAGCCGGGATTTATTCTAAAAAAGTGTTCCATTTGTTATTTCAATTTAAGTCTGTTTTTTATTTACTAATATCTGTTTTAATACCTGTCTTTTTTCAGTATACATATAAGATAATAGAACTGAAAATACAAAAGGCTACATTCTCACTATCCGGTAAGAATGTAGCCTTTGTCTATTTGCTGTTAATCACAGTTTTTTACAAGACCTTTTATTGCACTGTAATTTTAAAGCTTACGCCTTAGTAACCTTCAGCACATCTGTGTTTATATTATAAGAGAATGTGTACTCGCCACCTGTTGCATTAAAGGTTGTTGCTGATGAATAGCTTGCATTATACTTAATACCCTTGATTTCATCTGTATATGTACCACTGTAGCCAAGTGTTACACCAAACTCATCCATTCTGAAAGCATATGTGCCAGCGTCCAGAGCTGTTGTAGCTGTGTAGTTCACACCGTCTGTGCTTGACAGTATCAAAACTCTTTCCTCAAATGCTACCAAAACCTTAGTTGTGTCGATTGGTGCATTGAAAATCTTGATTCTGTTTGTGTCAGCATTGAAGATAAATGTAAACTTCTGCTTTTCTGTAGAAGTAAAGGTTGTTGCTGCCTTCCAGTCTGGATTGTATTCAACACCGTTCATTACATCTGTAAATTCAGAGCCGTTACAAACTGTTGTACCCAGTGAATCAACTCTGAACTGGTATGTTCCTGCGTCAAGCACTGTCTGTGCAGAATAAATATTATTACCCTGACCTGCAAGAGGGATATTGATATCACCGAATATTCTTACATCGCCTAAGCCCTTTGGTGCGTGCTTGAATGTAAGCTTGTTTGTAGCTGTGTCGTACTTAACTGAGTAAATACCACCTGTTGCGTTAAAGGTTGTTGCACCTGACCATGCACCACTGTACTCTACATTATATACAACATCGTCAAACGAGTAACCAAAGCCCATTTTTGTACCCTGATCATTAATCTTGAATGTATATGAGCCAGCCTCTACTCTTGCAGAGCCAGTAAACACTGTGCTGTCAACTGATGTTCTTACAAGCTCAACATTTATATCACCAAACAGCTCAACTATATCAGCAAAGCTCTTGTACCTGATTCTAAGCACCTTAGTTGAAGCATTGTAGGTAAATGTGTATCTGCCACCACTGGCAATCAGCTTTGAAGGAGCCTTAAAGCCCTTTGAATAATCAATAGTACCTGTATCGGTATAGGTATAATCCATACCAAGGGTTGTGCCATTGTCATTAATGTTGAATGAATATAAACCCTCCTGTAGCTCTGCTACACCTGTGTAGATATTATCATCTGTTTCTTCCAATGTCAGAGAAACATCACCAGTAACTGCTACATATGGAGCAACAGGAATATATACTGACCATTCACCGTTTGCACCATCCCATTCACCTGCATTTATTTTAAAGCAGTTTTTATCCTCTGGTTTTTTCAGGTCGGCTGTCTGATTCCATCTGTTATCCCATTTATTTTCTGTTGACGAAGGATTCATTCTACAGAAAATCACATTTGAATAATCATCGCTTAATTCAGCTGAATATATGCCATCTTCCTCAGTCAGTGAAGCCCATACCTTTGAGCTGTCATTCCAGGCATAAACTGCAAAGCGTGCATTGTCCTTCTTCCAGTTTTCGCTAGGAATAAAGTAAATTCTGTCAGCCTCTACAACAGAGTCGCTTACAGTATACTTAGCTGTTTTTGCAACAAGAACCAGATTATTGTATATTACC
>JAXJDU010000368.1:0-7354 GCA_036301785.1 Acutalibacteraceae bacterium
CACTAGACAACTTGTCGGCATAATTTACTCAGCACTTCGTCCTTCTCCTTGACAAGCGACAGCTTGCCTGCGTCGTCGTCCTCGTTCTGAGCAAATTCTGCTCGACAATCTATTCAACCGTTTAATCAGGTATTAGTATTATGCTTGGCAACAGCTTTCAAAATACGTCTTTGCGTCTGCTACAGATACTTTTATAACAGTCATCAGATGATAAAAAAGTCTTTTACAAAAAATAAGAAAAAATTCAGAAAAAGTTATTGACTTGTTATTACTATTGTGATATTATCATTACAGAAATAACAAACAGCGATTTATATATTAAATAAAATTGCTGAATAAAATATAAAGGAGCTGACAAAATATGAATTCTGAAAAGGCTTTTTTAGATAGCTATAATATAGAAAGCTACGACCGTCCGTCGGTTGCTACTGATATTGTTGCTTTTACTATAAGCTCAAAGGATACAGAAAGCTTTCGTAAAGACCCGGACATCAAGCTGTCGGTTTTGCTTATAGAGAGAGCAGAATATCCGTTTAAGGGTGCATGGGCATTGCCTGGTGGCTTTGTAAGAATGGACGAAACTGTAGAGCAATCGGCACTGCGAGAGATTGTTGAAGAAACAGGAGTAAATCCGGATACACTTGTTCATACAGGTGTTTTCAGCGAAATAAACCGAGACCCACGAGGCAGAGTAATCTCTAATGCCTTTACCTGCATTTTCAACAGTCAGCCAACACCAGTTGCAGGCTCAGACGCAAAAAGTGCGTTGTGGTTTGATGTAAGCTTTAAACAGCTTGATGATAATAATTATGCATTAGAGCTTACAAATGGCGATAAAAGCCTGTTAGTAAATATAACACAAACGACAACGCCACTTGGAATAAAACAGCTTGAGGTAAACAACAGCGTGCTTGCCTTTGACCATGCACAGATTATTTTCACAGCGTTGAAAGCCTTAAAAAGCAAGGCGATGAGGTTTGAGCTTGTTTTCGACTTTTTGCCAGAGGAGTTTACGCTGGCTGGCTTGCAGAAAATTCACCAGACAATAACAGGCACTTCAACATCGCCGGCAAACTTCAGAAGAAAGGTGCTGGACTTTGTAGAAGAAACAGGAAATTCAACACAGGGGGCAGGTCATCGTCCTGCTATGCTTTACAGAAAGAGGGTATGAGTTTAAAATGAAGCTGAATGCACAGCAAGCCTATTCGTTGTTGATAGACGGCTTGGAATCACCAGAAAAAATACAGTATGTTACACATTGCAGATATGTAGGCGACTTAGCCGGAATGATTGCAAAGGAGCTTGGACTGGACGCTGAATATGCAACAGTTTTAGGCTATCTGCACGACATAGGCAGAAAAACAGAGCCAGACAACCACATCTATGCAGGCTATGAGTATTTAATGGAAAACGGCTATGAGGAATATGCACATATATGCCTTACACATTCTTTTCTTAATAATGATATAGAATGTATCTGTGGTTGCTTTCTTGAGCCGGAAAGCAGAGGCTACAGCATAGTAAAGAAGTTTGTACAGTCGTATGAATATACTATGTATGATAAAATTATTCAGACCTGCGATTTGCTTTGCTTACATACAGGTGGAACAACCCTTGAGGACAGAATAACCGACATAGAATCACGCAAGGGTACACATTATAAATCACAATATCATAAGGATACAGCCACAGCTCAGAAGCAAGAAATAGAGGCAAAGCTTGGTCATTCTATATATGATTTTTACGATAAGCTGATTTGAGGGATAAATTAATTTTTAAGTTAATCAGAAAGGGGATATGAGGTATGAAAAACTTTTTGGTAGTTGTTGATATGCAGAAGGATTTTGTAGATGGTGCGTTAGGCTCGGAAGAGGCTGTAAAAATAGTACCGAATGTAGTTGAAAAAATAAAAGGCTTTGACGGTGAGATTTTTGCAACCTTTGATACACATTATGAGGATTATATGCAGACAGCCGAGGGTAAAAAATTACCAGTGCCACACTGCATAAAGGGTACAGACGGCTGGAAGCTGGACAAAAATGTAGAGTCAGCACTTGATGAAAAATCCTATACAGCTGTAGAAAAGCTTACATTTGGCTCGGTAGATTTGCCAAGACTAATAGAGGAAAGAGCAAATGGAGAGGACTTTACAATAGAGCTTGTAGGACTTTGCACAGATATATGCGTTGTAAGCAATGCACTTGTGCTTAAAGCAAGCTTTCCACAGGCTGAAATATCAGTAGATAAAGCCTGTTGTGCAGGAGTTACAACAGAAAGCCACAATGCAGCACTGCTTACAATGAGCAGCTGTCAGATTAATGTAATATAAGAAAATAAAAAATTTAAAGAAAAGGTGATATGTTATGAAATTTAATGCAGAAAAGGTTAAAAACGATTGTGTACAGTGGATAAGAGATTTTTTTGAGCAGAATGGTAAGGGCTGTAATGCTGTAGTGGGTATATCTGGTGGCAAGGATAGCTCTATAGTTGCAGCACTATGCGTAGAGGCACTGGGTAAAGACCGTGTAATCGGTGTGCTTATGCCTTATGGCGAGCAGCACGATATTGACATGGCTCAGCTTCTGGTTGATACATTGGGTATTAAGCATTATGTAGTAAATATCAAGGAGTCTGTTGACGCACTTAAAAGCAGTATTCCTTTTGAGCTTTCACATCAGAGTATTGTTAATTTAATGCCTAGAATCCGTATGTCAACTCTATATGCAGTATCACAAAGCCATAACGGCAGAGTTGCAAATACCTGTAACCTGTCAGAGGACTGGGTTGGCTATTCAACACGATATGGTGATTCTGTAGGCGACTTCTCACCATGCTCACATCTTACAGTACAGGAGATGAAGCAGATAGGCAGAATCCTTAACCTGCCTGATGTTTTGGTTGATAAGGTGCCTATAGATGGCTTGTGTGGCAAAACAGACGAGGATAACCTTGGCTTTACCTATGCCGAGCTTGACAGATATATTCGTGAGGGTGTAATTGAGGATGAGGCTAAAAAAGAAAGAATCGACCGTTTACACAAGATGAATTTATTCAAGCTTGAGGTTATGCCATCATTTAAGCCACAGCTTTAAGCTTGTCTGAGGTGATATTATGAACACAAAGCCATATAAGCTTGGAATTATAGTTGGCAGATTCCAGACTTTTCATGCAGGACACGAGGAAATTATAAGAAAAGCTATTGCAGTTTGTGAGCAGGTAGGTATTTTTATAGGCTCATCGCAGGAAAGTGGCACAGCCAAAAATCCTTTTTCTTACGAAATGCGAGAGAGTGTTCTTGAAAAGGTTTTTGGTGACGAGGTTAATATATACCCGTTGCCCGATATCGGTGTTGGCAACAATTCTAAATGGGGTGACTATGTGCTTGAAAATGTGCGTAAATGCTTTGGCATGACCCCTGACCTTATAGTTTCTGGCAAGGAAGAACGCAGAATAAGCTGGCTGGATAGCGATGAAGGCAAAAGGGTAAGCGAGCTGTATATAGCAAAAACTATAGAGGTTTCTGCTACTCAGATGCGTGACTACCTGATAAACGGCGAGCTTGAGCAGTGGAAAAAGTACACCAACCCGAATTTATGGAGCGAATACGATACACTAAGAGATATAGTTATCAGCTGTAAGGATAATTCAGAAACAGCCAGTATGTAAGTAAAAAAAGAATATAATGAGTATTTTAAACAGAATCAGATAAAGAAAGGATACCAGTAAAATGAAATTAGAGCCTATTATTACATCTTTGTTAGACACAGATTTATATAAATTCAATATGGACCAGGTTATTTTCCACAAGCACACAGACCTATGTGGACAGTATTATTTTAAATGCCGTAATAAGGATGTAGTTTTTACCAAGGAAATGGCAGACGAAATAAGTGCACAGGTTGACCACCTATGCACACTGAAGTTTACCAAGCAGGAGCTTGATTATCTTCGCTCAATCCGTTTTATAAAGAACGACTATGTGGAATTTTTAAGATTGTGGCACCCTATAAGAGATTATGTAACAGTGTCATTGTCTGACAATGGCGAGCTTAATATTGTTGTTGACGGACCTTTATTCTCTGCAATGCAGTTTGAGATATATCTGCTTGAGATTGTAAACGAGGTTTATTTCAGAATGTCTTACGACTATGAAGCACTGAGAAAATCAGCAGAGGAAAAGCTTGATAAAAAGATAAAGGCTCTGAATGACGGTACCTATACCTTTAAGTTTGCTGAGTTTGGCTGTAGAAGAAGATTGTCACGAGAGTGGCAGGAGGTGGTTGTAAAACGCCTTGCAACCGAAACCAAGCTATGCGTTGGTACATCAAATGTTTATCTGGCTATGAAGTATAATCTTACACCAATTGGTACATATGCTCACGAATTTGTGCAGATGTATCAGGGTATAGATTCAATCCCACTGGCATACAGCAACCACTTTGCTATGCAGGATTGGTACGATGAGTATTTAGGTGACAACGGTACAGCACTTACTGATACTATTACAACCGATTTGTTCCTTATGGATTTTAACCGTTCAATGGTTAACAACTATACAGGTGTCCGTCACGACAGTGGTGACCCTTTTGCATGGGGAGAAAAGATGATTGCCCATTACAAAAGCTATGGTGTAGACCCACGCACAAAGCTGTTGCTTTTCAGTGACGGACTGGACTTTGACAGGGCACAGGCACTGTATGATTATTTTGATGGCAGAGCAAAGGTTTCGTTTGGTATCGGCACATTCTGCTCTAACGATACATCAGAAAAGCCACTTAATATTGTAATAAAGCTGCAATATGTAAACGGCAGACCAGTAGCAAAGCTGTCTGACATACCGTCAAAGGCAATGTGTCAGGATGAGCAGTATCTGGACTATCTGAAACGCTCAGTAGAGTTCAGACTACAAAGAGAGAAGTAATAAGATAATTGACAATTAAAATATTCTGCTGGCAATCTGTCAGAGAATAAAGTGTGTGCTGATAATGATTTTTACAGGAGATTAAGGCTATGAAAAAGCTATTTCAGGCAATCCGTAAAAGTGAAATTGAAGCTGTAAAGCAGTTGATTCAGAAAAAACCAGAGCTGGTAAACTGTGTTGCTAAGCAACCACCAAAAAAGGACGACGGGCAATCGCCTTTACAGGTTGCATTAAAAACAGGTAATTCAGAAATTGCAGAATACCTTATAGAGGCAGGTGCAGATGTTAATTTTATCGAGGACGCTTCCTGCTGTGATTCGTGGAGAACACCTGTGCTGCACGATGCAATAAATAATGCAGTTATGAAAAGCAGATGGAATGTAAACAGCGAGCATATGGGCTTTAAGGTGTATTCAACAGAGGAAGACGCTGAAAGAGCATACGCTATACTTGAGAAAATGCTCGATTTGGGTGCAGATGTTAATGCAGTTGATTCCTTTGGTAATTCAGCAATCTGGAGATTTTGCTTACAGGCAAGTCAGATATTGCCTGCGTATGATTATATCAACCATTGCGTGAGAGATGACAGGATTTTTACTGATGAATTAAGCGAGGATTTATCAAGAATTTTAGATTTGTTGTGTAAAAATGGTGCAGACCTTTCATACGCAACACCTAGTACAAAGGCTGGTGTTTCAGAGTTTTACAAGGAAGGCCCTGTGCATGAGCTGTTAACAATGGGTAGATAATGAATAATTAAGAATTTAAGATTAGCATTAAAGGGGGATTTGTATGAGTTCTTTAGCCAGTAAAAAAGCTGTGAAAGCACCTGAAAAGGGTGCGATAAAGAAGTTTTTTATAAACGAGATTAAGGGCTGGAAGAAGCTGGAGCTTTGCTGACTTGCTGTGGCTACAGCTGTTATTTTAGGTCTTTCTATTTATTGGAAAGAGAATTTTATAGGTATTGTTTCGGCATTAACCGGTGTATGGTGTGTTGTTTTTACAGGTAAAGGAAAACGCTCATCGTTTATATTTGGTACAATCAATGTTTTGTTTTATGCGATTGTTTCGCTGAAGGCAAAGTATTACGGAGAGGTAATGCTTAACCTGCTTTACTACCTGCCAATGAATTTTGTCGGCTGGTTTATGTGGAAAAAGCACATGAATGAAGAAACAGGAGAGGTTAAGAAAACACACCTGTCACTTAAAAAAGGCACTGTTCTTTATGCTTTAACTGCAGTAGCGATTTTATTATATGGCACAGTGTTAAGGTTTATTGGTGGAAAGCTTCCGTACATAGATAGTATGAGTACAACGGTGTCTGTAACAGCTCAGATTCTGTCGGTTAAAAGATTAACCGAGCAATGGGTGCTGTGGATAATTGTAGATGTTGTGACTGTAATTATGTGGGGTATCAACTTTGCAAAGGGTGGCGAAAATATTGCAACGCTGGCAATGTGGAGTGTATACCTGATTAATGCAATAATTATGTTTATCAAATGGAATAAGGAGGCGAAAAAATCATGAGCTATGCAGTAGGTAGCTATGCAGTAGGAATGTACGGTGGTTCTTTTAATCCTTTACATATGGGACATCTGTCATGCATAATACAGGCAGCGAATATGTGTAAGGAGCTATATATAGTTCTTAGTGTGGGAGAAAACAGAAACGAGATTGACTATCGTGTGCGATATCGCTGGATTTACCAGCTTACAAAGCATATCGGCAATGTTAAAATTCTGATATTAAGAGATAACGCAAACACCAAGCAGGAATACGGCGAAGACTACTGGAAGGCTGACGCTCAATATGTAAAGGAGCAGATAGGCAAACCGATTGACATTGTTTTTTGTGGCAGCGATTACGACAAAAACAGCTTCTGGAATGTCTGCTATCCCGAAAGTGAGTTTTATGTGTTCCAGAGAAACGATATAAGCTCTACAGAAATTCGCAAAAATCCTTATAAGCATTGGGAGTGGCTGCCAGATATTGTAAGAACATATTACAACAAAAAGGTTTTACTTGTTGGTGGCGAAAGCACAGGAAAATCCACGCTTACTATAAATCTTGCTAATTACTTCAATACGAATTTCATTGATGAGGCAGGCAGAGAAATTTCTGAACGCTCGGGTACAGATTTAATGATGATAACCGAGGATTTTACAGAAATTCTGCTACAGCATAAGCTGAATGAAATAAAGGCGATTGAACACAGCAATAAGGTTTTATTTATCGACACAGACAGCCTGATTACTCAATTTTATATAACCTTTCTTGAGGATTCAGGCAAAGACAAAAACATTGCACTGTCAGACGCTATTGACGCTATAAATAATTATGATTTAATTCTTTTTCTGGAGCCAGATGTGGCTTTTGTGCAGGACGGCGACAGAAGCACTGTAATACAGAATGACAGAAAGAAATATTCTGAAC
>JAXJDU010000369.1:0-3684 GCA_036301785.1 Acutalibacteraceae bacterium
GGAGTAGACCGTCTGTCTTGCTCTTTTATTTTTTAATCAGGGATAGAGGTGTGTGTATGTATCAGGTTTTGTACCGAAAGTGGCGACCAAAGGTGTTTGCTGATGTTTCGGGCCAGCCACAGGTTACTGTAACTCTCAAAAACGAGCTTCAGTCACAAAGAATCAACCACGCCTATCTTTTTACGGGTACCCGTGGCACTGGTAAAACAACCTGTGCTAAAATACTTGCAAAGGCTGTTAACTGCCTTAACCCACAGCAGGGTGACCCTTGTGGAGAATGTGAAATCTGCAGGGGCATTGATGAAGGCTCTGTGATGGATATTGCAGAAATAGACGCAGCAAGTAACAACGGTGTAGATAATATCCGTACTATTATAGAAGAAGCAGCCTTTACTCCGGCAAAGGCAAGGTACAGAGTGTATATAATCGACGAGGTTCATATGCTGTCAGCTGGTGCTTTTAATGCACTGCTTAAAACTTTAGAAGAGCCACCGTCACATGTTGTATTTATTTTAGCTACAACAGAGGTACACAAGCTACCGGCAACTATACTTTCAAGATGTCAACGCTTTGACTTTCATAGAATTTCTGTACAGGACCTTGCAAACAGATTAAAGTTTGTTGCACAGCAAGAGAATGTACAGCTTGATGATGATGCAGCTGTGCTTATTGCGTCAGTTGCTGATGGTGCTATGCGAGATGCGTTGTCACTGCTTGATAGATGTATTGGTGTAAGCAATGAAATTACAGCCGAGATTGTGCATACTACAGCAGGTCTGGCTGGTAAAGAGCATTTGTTTAAAATTACTGATTGTGTTATCAGCAAAAACACACAGCAGGCTTTAGAATATATTGAACAGCTTTATAACGAAAGCAAAGACATGGGCAGACTCTGCGAAGAGCTTATAGACCACTTCAGAACATTAATGCTGTTGAAAACTATGAGCAATCCTGAATCGTTGCTTATTATGTCAGCTCAGGATAAAGAAAGAGCCAGAGAGCAGGCAAACAATATACAGCTTGAAAATGTTATGTATATAATGGAAATTCTTCAGGCTAGCTATGACAGAATTTTCAGGGGCAGTAACAAGCGTACAGAAATGGAGCTTGCACTTATAAAGCTTACTTCTCCAAAGCTTGATACATCACTTGAGGCACTTGTGGCAAGAGTAGCAAAGCTTGAGCGTGCCATAAAACGAGGTGTACAGCCAGCTGAGGGTGTAGCTACAGCACAGCAGGCAGATGTAACACCGGTGTATGTACAAAGCCAGCAGACAGCACAGGCAACTAAAGCTGTTGCACAGCAGCCTGTTCAATATGAGTCAGGCAATACTGCAAATACCGTAAACAGTGAAAAGCCACAGGTAAAGGCAGTAGCAAGACAAACAACGGTAGATTACGACAGTATCGTAAGAAATGCAGTTCCTATGGAGGACTGGCAAGAGGTTTTGGATACAATAGAGCTGTACTCGAAATCGGTTGCAACTGCATTTAAAAATACAAGGGCATATATCAGTGGAGATTATATATTGATAGATTCCCAAAATGAATTAGCGTTCAAGCTTTTAAAACAGCCTGACCAGCGTGAAAGAATGAGGTACGCTGTCAGAGAGGTTACCGGCAGAATGTATAAGCTGGGACCATATAAAAGACCTGAACAAAAAACTCAGCAAGAAGACCCTATGGCAGAGCTTTTAGCAAAAGCTAAGCAGGTGGGTGTAGAGGTTGAAGAAGAATAAGAATTGAAAGGAAGAAAAAATAATGAAAGCAAGAATTCCAAGAGGTATGGGTGGAGCACCACAGAATCTACAGCAGATTGCAAAGCAGGCACAGAAAATGCAGGAGGAAATGGACGCAGCAAGCACAGAGCTTGAAACAAGAGAGTACTCAGCAACAGCTGGTGGCGGTGCTGTAGAGGTAGTAGCTACAGGTAAGCTGGAGCTTCAGTCAGTAAGCATTAAGCCAGAGGTTGTAGACCCAGAGGATATAGATATGCTTACAGACCTGATTATTGCTGCATCTAACGAGGCATTAAGAAAGGCAGCAGAGGATAAGGCACAGACAATGGAGAGAATCTCTGGTGGCCTTAACATTCCTGGCTTGTTCTGATAATGGCATCATATAATGTAGCCCCACTTGCCAGACTAAGCGAGCAATTTGAGCGTTTACCTGGTATAGGCAGTAAAACAGCACAGCGACTTGCTTATTATGTTTTAAAAATGCCTAAAGAGCGTGCAGTGGAGTTTTCTAACGCTATATTAGCAGCACACGAAAATATACATTATTGTAGCGAGTGCTGTAACCTTACCGACAAAGAAAAATGCACAATATGTGCAAACGAAAAGCGTGACCATTCTACAATATGTGTTGTTGAAGACCCTAAGGATGTAATTGCTATGGAGCGTACACAGGAGTATAACGGTGTGTACCATGTGCTTCACGGTGCAATGTCACCACTTAACGGAATAGGACCTGAACAGCTTACAATAAAGCAGCTGTTAGCAAATATTCAGAATCATACTGTTACAGAGGTAATCATGGCAACAAACCCAACAGTAGAGGGTGAAACAACATCTATGTATATAAGCAAGCTTTTAAAGCCACTTGGCATAAAGGTAACAAGACTTGCCTACGGTATACCAGTAGGTGGCGACCTTGAATTTGCCGATGAGGTTACCCTGCTAAGAGCCTTAGAGGGCAGAAGCGAGATGTAACGCAGATTTATAATTTTAACAGACATAACAAACAGACTACTGTATTATACGGTGGTCTGTTTTTGTTTGCGTGGAATTTTGTTAATATAAAATCTCGTTAATATAAAATTTTCTGGTATAAAAATATAGCTTTATGCGACTGCACACAAGGTCGCACAAAGCTATGTATTATAATCAGTAAAAAAAGAACAGATGTAGCATTGATTACATCTGTTCTATAGATTGTGTTGATAATAATGATATGGCTTCATAGGAGCTAAAAAGATTTTACTTGAAAATGAAACCATATATCAGTCAGACGAATTGGAATTTGACAATCTCTTCAGATGTTTTTCTTAAAACAGATAATTCGGTTTGCCTCATCAAAGCCCATTGCTATATGAAACTTTAAACTTTCCATATTATCCAATTCACAATCGCTTGCAAATTCACTGCAGCCCATATCTTTCGCCCACATTTCACAAGCTAAAAGCAGTTCTTTTGCATAACCATTTTTCCGATAGTCTGCTCCTATAAAAATGCCCTCCAAATACCCCACTGGTGAACTTTTGGTACCTTCAACATAATCTGTTCTCAAGCCACATTGTGCAAACCCTACGGGCAAATTGTCCTTATACTTGATAAAAAATACTGATTTATTATTCTTGATTCCATCTGAAAATTCTGATTCTAACTCATCAACAGTATGGCTAATCCACATTTGAACAGCCATTTCCGCCAAAATTCGAGTATCGCCCTTAGTTGCTTTACATATCATTGGAAACACCTCATCAAATTCAAGTTTGTTTAACTGTTCGCCAAATTGGAATTTGCAGTTATCTATACTCATTTGGAATTTCGATATGAAATGCCTCACACAATAACTTCACATCATGTGCATCATTTTCATCAAACTCGTATCCCAGATGGAACATTACTTGACTATATGGTTCAATACAGGAAACCTCTATTTCCTCAATTCTTCCTTTAC
>JAXJDU010000370.1:0-2547 GCA_036301785.1 Acutalibacteraceae bacterium
CTTTAAGCACGAGGCTACAGCGTGGGCATGGGAATTCTTTACAAAGGTTCTTGAAATTCCAGAAGAAAAGCTGTATGTTTCAGTTTATGAAAAGGACGACGAGGCATATAAAATCTGGACAGAAGAGATTGGTGTAGACCCATCACACATGGTTCACCTTGGTAAAGAGGATAATTTCTGGGAGCATGGTTCTGGTCCTTGTGGCCCTTGTTCAGAAATTTATTTCGACAGAGGTCCAGAAAAGGGCTGTGGCAGTCCTGACTGTGCAGTTGGCTGTGAGTGTGACCGTTATGTAGAGGTATGGAACCTTGTATTTACTCAGTTCGAAAGCGATGGCAACGGTACCTACACACCACTAGCTAACCCTAATATCGATACAGGTATGGGTCTTGAGCGTCTTGCTTGCGTTATGCAGGGTGTAGAT
The DNA here is from genome assembly GCA_036301785.1 of Acutalibacteraceae bacterium. Lineage (GTDB taxonomy): Bacteria > Bacillota > Clostridia > Oscillospirales > Acutalibacteraceae > CAG-964. The sequence continues at coordinate 425 of JAXJDU010000370.1, forward strand.
AATCTTTTCCTTGTTGACACAGTAAAGGGTATTATGGATAAGATTGTTGAAATCGTTGGTGTTAATTATGGCGATGGCGAAAAGACAGATATTTCACTTCGTGTAATTACTGACCATATCCGTAGCACAACATTCATGATAAGTGACGGTGTAATGCCTTCTAACGAGGGTAAGGGCTATGTTTTAAGAAGACTGCTGAGAAGAGCTGCAAGACACGGCAGACTGTTAGGCTACAACAAGCCATTCCTGTATAAGGTGGCAGAAGAGGTTATCAACTGCAGTAAGGGTGCATACCCAGAGCTTGCAGAAAAGCATGACCTGATTATAACAATGATTAAAACAGAGGAAGAGTCATTCAGCAAGACAATCGACCTTGGTATGGCTATTCTTAACGATATTATCTCTAAGGAAGATGTAAAGGAGCTTTCAGGCGAAAATGCATTTAAGCTTAACGATACTTATGGCTTCCCAATAGATTTAACAAAAGAAATTCTTGCTGAAAAGGGTATAGGTGTAGATGTAGACAGATACTACGCACTGCTTGCAGAGCAGAAAAAGCGTGCAAGAGATGCCCGTAAGAATGCAGGTGCAGACGCTTGGCTAAGCGACAATGTAGATCTTACAGACCTTCCTGTAACTAACTTTACAGGCTACAGCACTCTTACAGATAACGGTAAGGTGTTGACAATCATAAAGGATGGTCAGCGTGTAGAAAACGCAACAGCAGGTGAAAAGGTAGCAATTGTATGCGATACAACACCTTTCTATGCTGAAAGTGGTGGCCAGACTGGTGATGTTGGTACAGCTAAGTCAAACGCTTGTGTAATCGATGTTTACAATACCTCAAAGGACCAGACAGGCTGCTTTGTACACTCAGTAGAAATTACAGAGGGTATGCTTTCTGTTGGTGATACAATCGAGCTAACAGTAGACAAGGAATACCGTGAAAAGGTTATGCGTAACCACACAGGTGCTCATGTTTTACAGGCAGCTCTTCGTAAGGTGCTTGGTAACCACTGTGAGCAGGCTGGTCAGCTTGTAAACGAAAACAGAATCAGATTCGACTTTACACATTTCTCAGCTCTTACAGCTGCAGAGCTTGCAGATGTTGAAAAAATCTGTAACGAAGAAATCCTGAAGGCTTCACCAGTAGATGTAAGAGAAATGCCAATTGAAGAAGCTAAGAAAATCGGTGCTATGGCACTGTTTGGCGAGAAATACGGCGATGTTGTAAGAGTTGTAAAGCTAGGTGACTTCTCAACAGAGCTTTGTGGTGGTACTCATGTATCTAACTCTGGTCAGATTGGTATGTTCAAAATTCTGTCAGAAACATCTGTTGCTTCAGGTGTAAGAAGAATAGAGGCTGTTACAGGTACAAACGCTGTTGCAGAGTATAACAAGCTTATGCTTACAATTGCTCAGACAGCAGATATACTAAAAATAAATAACCCACACGAGATTGTAAAGGGTGCTACTCATGTTGCAGCTACACTAAAAGCAAAGGATAACGAAATTTCTGACCTTAAAAATAAGCTTGCTTCAAGCGAGATTGACAGTGTTCTTAATAATGCTGTTGAGGTTGGTAGCTTTAAGGTTATGACAACAAAGCTGAATGGTGTAGACGCAGATGTACTTCGTTCAATCTGTGCAAATATCATCAATAAAGAGCCATCAGCTGTATTTGTTGCAGCAGGTGTTAATGGCCCTAAGGCTACAATCGCTTGTGCGTGTGGTGCAGATGCAAGAGCAAACGGTGCAATGGCTGGTAAGATAGTTAAGGCTGTTGCTCAGCTGGCAGGTGGTAACGGTGGCGGTAAGCCAGATATAGCTATGGCTGGTGCTAAAGACCTGAGCAAGCTGGACAGTGCATTGTCTAAGGTTGCTGAAATTGTAGCAGAGATTTAAAAATAAATTTTATCTGATTAAATAAATTAGTTTATGCAACCAGTTTGCTTTTGCAGATTGGTTGCATTTTTATATCATGGTAAATTGTAAAATGAAATTGAACAGATAAATAAAAAAGGTTCACAGTGAAGAACCACGATGTTAGAATAAAGTTACCACACCAACCTAACAGGAGGAAAATCACTATGAACAATACATATTGTACCACAAATGAGCAA
>JAXJDU010000371.1:0-4407 GCA_036301785.1 Acutalibacteraceae bacterium
CTTTAAGATTTGGTTTGTGCGTGTCTTTGTGTGACTGCGAAGCAGTCACATAAACTACAATTTTAATGTTAATTCATAAAAAGACAATCCTATTTTAAAAAGCAAAATTTTTGTTTTTACTTGTCTGTAATCGACTGTTATGGTATAATTAAAGCAAAATTACTTGGAGGTGTTTGTTTTGCTTTCTGATATCGAAATAGCTCAGCAGGCTACATTACGACCAATTGCAGATGTAGCAAATGAACTGGGAATAACAAACGAGGAGCTTGAGCCTTACGGCAGATATAAGGCAAAGCTTAATGATTCACTGGCTAACAGACTAAAGGATAAGCCAAATGGCAAGCTTATTCTTGTTACCGCTATCAATCCTACTCCTGCCGGAGAAGGAAAAACCACTGTTACAACTGGTTTAGGTGAGGCTATGGCTAAAATTGGCAAAAAGGCAGTTATAGCACTAAGAGAGCCATCACTAGGCCCTGTATTTGGTATTAAGGGTGGTGCAGCAGGTGGTGGATATGCACAGGTGCTGCCTATGGAGGATATTAACCTTCACTTTACTGGTGATATGCATGCTATTACAGCAGCAAACAACCTTTTGTGTGCTATGCTTGATAACCATATTCAGCAGGGTAACACACTTGGTATTGACCCACGCCAGATTCTGTTTAAGCGTTGCTTAGATATGAACGACCGTGAGCTTAGATTTATCGTTGCTGGCTTAGGTGGCAGAATCAATGGTGTGCCACGAGAGGAGTCATTCCAGATTACAGTTGCAAGTGAGGTTATGGCTATTTTGTGCCTTGCTTCTGATATTGTAGACCTTAAAAAGCGTCTTGGTGATATACTTGTAGCTTATAAGTACGACGGCTCACCTGTTTATGCTAAGGATTTAAAGGCGAATGGTGCTATGACAGCGTTGCTGAAGGACGCACTTAAGCCAAATCTTGTACAGACTCTTGAGGGTACTCCTGCTATTATGCATGGTGGTCCTTTTGCTAATATTGCACATGGCTGTAACTCTGTAAGAGCTACAAAGCTTGCTTTGAAGCTGGGTGATTACTGTATTACAGAGGCTGGCTTTGGCTCTGACCTTGGTGCAGAAAAATTCCTTGACATCAAGTGCAGATATGCTGGTATCAAGCCAAGTGCTGTAGTATTGGTTGCTACATGCCGTGCATTGAAATACAACGGTGGTGTACCAAAGGAAAATGTTGGAGAGGCTAACCTTGAGGCACTTAAAGAAGGTATTGTGAACCTTGGTGTTCATATTGATAATATGAGAAAATACGGTGTGCCTGTTGTGGTTGCTATAAATAAGTTTATTACAGACTCTGAAGAAGAGCTTGAGTTTATCCGTCAGTATTGCTACGATAAGGGTGCAGACTTTGCAACAGCCGAGATGTTTGCAAAGGGTGGCGAAGGTGGTAAAGACCTTGCACAGAAGGTTGTAGACGCTTGCGAAAAAGAAAGCAGCTTTGCAACACTTTATGATATTGACCTTACAATAAAGGAAAAGGTCAAGAAGATTGCAACCGAGATTTATCGTGCAAATGATGTTATCTTTACAGCACAGGCAGAAAAGGCACTTGCTAAAATAGCAGAGCTTGGTGGCGATAAGATGGCTGTATGTGTGGCTAAAACACAGTATTCACTTTCTGATAACCCTGCATTGCTTGGTGCTCCTACAGGTCATACCATTACTGTAAGAGATGCAAAGCTGTCTAATGGTGCTGGCTTTGTTGTAATTTACACAGGCGATATCATGACAATGCCTGGCTTGCCAAAGGTGCCGGCTGCTGAAAGAATAGATGTAGACGAAAACGGCGTGATTTCAGGCTTATTCTGACAGGTGAGTAAATTGAGTAAGGTTTACTACAGCCATTCATATGAGGATACCTTAAAAATAGGTGAAGAGATAGCTAAGAGTTTAAAGGGTACAGAGGTAATAGCTCTTTTTGGTGGTCTTGGTATGGGCAAAACAGCCTTTACTACTGGTATTGCCAAGGGACTGGGCTGCGACGATTGTGTTTCTAGCCCAACCTTTGCACTTGTAAACGAGTACCACGGAAAATGCAGTATTTATCATTTTGATATGTACCGTATAAGTAGTTGGGACGACCTTTATTCAATTGGCTTCTTTGATTATCTGGATACAGGTGTGCTTGTAATTGAATGGAGCGAAAATATAGAAAATGCACTGCCTGATAAATATATAAGGATAACTATAGAAAAGGGTAGTGACGAAAACGAAAGAATTTTAACAGTTGAGGAGGTACAGTCGGTTTGAATATTCTGGCAATGGATTCTTCTTCTACAGCAGCGTCAGTTGCGTATCTTAGTGATGACAAAATATTAGCACAAAGCTATATAAATGCAGGGCTAACCCACAGCACTACACTGATGCCAATGGCAGAGGGAATGCTCAGCAATGCAAATCTGAGCTTAAGTGATGTGAATTACTTTGCAGTTTCGGTAGGACCAGGCTCTTTTACAGGTCTGCGTATAGGTATCTCTGCAATCAAGGGACTATCCCTTGCCGAAAATAAGCCTTGTGTACCTGTTTCAACTCTTGAGGCTATGGCATATAATTATGCATATTCAGATATAATAGTATGTGCTGTAATTGATGCCAGATGTAACAGATTTTTTAACGCTCTGTTTGAGTGTGAATCAGACGGTACAGTTAAAAGATTATGTGAGGACAGAGTGCTTTCTTTTGAGGAGCTTGAGGCTGAGCTTAACGAGAAATATTATTATAAAAATGTTGTGCTGGTTGGTGACGGTGCCGAGCTTGCACATCGCCTGTTGCGTGTACCACAGGTTGCTTTACGCATTGCACCAGCACATCTCAGATATCAGCAGGCATCAGGTGTAGCTATGGCTGCACAAAGGCTTATTGACTGTGGCAAAACAGTTACATCACAGCAGCTACTGCCGTCGTATCTGAGCCTGCCACAGGCACAGCGAGAGCTACAGAAAAAGCTGAAAAAAGACGAATAATAAAATTATACATAAAGGGGAAATTAAAAGTGATAGCATTAGCAGCAGATCATGGTGGATTTGAAATTAAAGAGGCAATAAAAAAGCACCTTATAGAAAACGGTGTAGAAGTAAAGGACTTTGGCACAAACAGTACAGAGTCTGTAGATTACCCTATTTTTGCAGAAAAAGCTGCTCGTGCCGTAGCTAACAAGGAATGTACCTTAGGTATAATTTGTTGTGGAACAGGTATAGGTGTATCTATGGTTGCTAATAAGGTAAAGGGTGTCAGAGCAGCAGTTGTTACAAACGACTTCTGTGCAGAGATGACACGCCGTCATAACGACGCTAATGTACTTTGTCTTGGTGGCAGAGTAATTAACGAGGATACAGCTGTACATCTGGCAGATATTTTCCTTAACACACCATTCGAAGGTGGCAGACATATAAACAGAGTTTGCATGATTAAGGATATAGAGGACGCTGAATAATTCAAGCTATAAATTGCTATATGTGAAATTTTAAGGAGGTAATAGTATGAATAATCAGGTAACAGTATTAGATCACCCTTTGATTCAGCACAAGCTTACATTTCTGAGAGATAAAAACACAGGCAGTAAAATGTTCAGAGAGTTAGTTTCAGAAATCGCTATGCTTATGTGCTATGAGGCAACACGAGATTTGCCACTTGAAAGTATCGAGATAGAAACACCGGTAGCAAAAGCAAAAACAATGGTACTTGCTGGCAGAAAGCTTGCATTTGTACCAATTCTGCGTGCAGGCAGTGGTATGCTTGACGCAATGCTACAGATGATACCAGCAGCAAAGGTTGGTCATATAGGCTTATATCGTAACGAAGCTACATTTGAGCCTGTAGAGTATTATAAGAAGCTACCTACAGATATCAACGAAAGAGATGTATTCGTACTTGACCCAATGCTTGCTACAGGTGGCTCAGCAGTAGATGCGATTTCAATTATTAAAAAGAGCAATCCTAAGAGCATTAAATTTTTATGTATAGTTGCTGCACCACAGGGTATAAAAGCACTTACAGAGGCTCATCCTGATGTACAGGTATTCTGTGCCTCAAAGGATGAAGGCTTAAATGAAAACGGCTACATAGTACCTGGCTTAGGTGATGCAGGTGACAGAATTTTTGGTACAAGATAATTTGTATATAATATTAATGAAATAATATGAATGAAAAATACTCCCGGCTTAAGGCTTGGGAGTATTTTTTTGCGAGTGAATATTTCCATTTGTATTGCCAATAATAGTAACATAAATTAACAGGTAAATTGTAGTTTGTAGGTGTGAGCTAACGCTCACACCTGAGAAGAGATAATCGTAAAGTTTAGGTCCACTCTTTTTAAAGGGTGGTGGGTCAAGGGCAAAGCCCTTGCAGGTTTTAAGGACAGAGTCCTTAAC
>JAXJDU010000372.1:0-2359 GCA_036301785.1 Acutalibacteraceae bacterium
GCAGTAATCAGCATTGATTTATATGCAAGAACACCGTCTGACTTGTCGCCTTTTGTAAAATTCATATCGCTGTCATCCTCCTCGTTATAATATGGTCTGTAATATCCGTTAATTGCACCGTTAGACAGGCTGTAGCTCTTATACATAACACTTGAGTAATCAGCGTTGTTGCTGCCAGTATTACCCTCTATTGTGTATATATAAGAAGAATCCACCTTGTATATATAGCCTAAATGGTCGCTGTGATACTTGTCGGTGTAGCTGCCACCCCAACGGAACATAACAATATCACCTTCCTTTGGGGTTATCTGACCAGGCTCATACCATTTTCCGTATTTGCCATCACTGTATCGTGCAACTGTACCGGCTCCGTCTGTTTTTATCATGTATTTATCCAAGCCGTTTACCTGATTATACAGCCAGCTGATAAACACAGCACACCAGTTTACACCATAATAATCACTTGTGCGATTGTAAAACCACTTGCGATATTTACTGCCGTTGTTGCCGATTTCTCCCTTTGCAATTTTGGTTAATTGCTCTATAACTGCCATTATATCACTCCTCCACAGTCAGATTTTCACAGTCAAGGTCAATCAGAATTTCCTTAACCTGTGCTTTCAGCTTTTCGGGTACGCTCTTGAATGTGCGTTTACCCTTGATAATCAATGTTGCATATACTGTTGCCATGTCATTTGCCACCTTTCTTAAATCAAATAATACTCTCATAAACCTCACACAAAGCCTCCTGCAGGTTTGTCATTTCGGTTGATAGATTTGTTATCTCTGTTGAGTTTGCGTGTGTTTGCTCTATAAGCTTGTTCAGTTGCTCGGTTGTAGGGTCAGTGTCTGATTGCAAGCCCTCTGCATGAATAATCTGCAAATACTCCTCATGTGTTATTTCTGTAAAATCCTCTACAGATAGTGAGGAAGGTATATACATTTCACCTTCTGCAACTGTGCCATCTGATATGCGTTTAAGGTGCATACCGTCTGACGGTGTAAGCTTGTTTCCGATTAATTCCATACTATCACCCCTTACTTTAGCGCCCAGTTTTTATTGGTTGCTATTGCCTTTTGCTCGTCTGTAAGCTTTGCAAGGTTTGTTGTTCCCAGTGTCAGGGTGTAAGCCGTTTCGCCTGTACGGTCTTTCAGTGAGTTCAGCATATTTACAAGCGTTTCTGCACTAAACTTTGTGCTTATGGATAAATTTAAGCCGTTGCAATTAAAATCTGTGCCTAAGTCAACAAATTCAAGATTTGAGAAGCTGCCAAATGGATTTAACACACCTAATGTCATCAGCTTTGATGATAGCTTAAGCGATTTACAACCGTTGTTACCAAAGGCACTGTTGGCGATGCTTACGCAATTGACAAGATTAAGCTCCTCATGTTGCAGGCTGTAACAGCTCATAAACGCCTGACTTCCAACATCTTCAACTGTTTCGGGCAACACTAAATCTGTCAGACTGAAGCAACCAAAAAAGGCTCGCTCGCCTATACGCTTTACATTTTTCATACCCTCAACACCTGTCAATCTGAAGCAGTTTTCAAATACCATAATACCGATATCCTCAAGTGTATCAGGTGCGACAACTCGTCTTAGCTGTGAATCATCTCTGAATTGATAGTCCGATATTTTAACCGTACCCTCTGGAATTTCCAAGGCTTCAACGGTATGTTCGATTAATCCTTTTATAATTTCGGCAGAAAGTTTGCTGGCAACCTCTTGCTTGTCTGTATCTGTTAAGGTGTAGGAGCTACCCTGCTCGCCTTGTTCACCCTTGTCGCCTTTTACAAATCCAGCGTTTTGCACTGTTCCGTCTGTAAGTGTAATGATTAAATACCCCTCATCGTCAACCACAGCCGAGGTCACACCACTGCCACCACCGATTACAGCGTTAGGGATAATACTCTTTTTAATTACAAGATTAACTGTACCCGATTTGTAGATAAGCTCTGTGTCTTTAGTGATTACAAGCTGAACCTGAAGCACACCAGAATTAACTGTGAGTGTGTTTGTTATCGTTAATTCTTGATTTGTAAGTGGAGTTGCTGCTGTTATTCCGTCAGGTAAGGTCAGATTAACGCTGTAGCTGTATTCATCGCTTACAAGCTCATCAGGTAAACTGAACAACAGCTTTGTTGCGTTGTGTTCGCCCTGATAGCCTGCAAAGTCATCGCTTGCAACTATTCTGTTGTTGGTTACAGTGATTAATATTTCCCTCATGCACTCACCTCGGTTGCGTATTCAGCCTTGTCACCGAACGGAATTACAACATCAGCAAGCACACCAAAATATGTGCCTGAATCAGTTACATATGTACCAAACTGCTTTGCACCACCAGCACTCTTTAAGC
>JAXJDU010000373.1:0-4045 GCA_036301785.1 Acutalibacteraceae bacterium
ATAAGACCAGCTGTAACAGCAAGCTCTACTACACGCTTGTTCATTACAGGCAACATACCTGGCATACCACAACAAGCTGGACAAACGCAATCGTTTGGCTCTTTAGCAGAAGAATGACCACCACAAGAGCAGAATATTTTTGATTCTGTATTTAGCTCAACGTGAGTTTCAAGACCGATTACCAGCTCGTAATTCATAATTATTCACCCTTCCTTTCAACGCTGTGTGCCAGACTAAGCAGTACGCTTTCGTCAAAGTGTTTACCCATAAGCTGAACACCATTGCTTACAAGAGCTGGAGTTCCTATCAGGTTTGGTACTGCTGTAAATACGCTTTCTTCAAATACCTTTGTGAAAGCCTCATGTATATCATACTTTTCGTACTCTGTTTTACTGCATACAGGTGTAAGAACAGCGTCGTAGCTTTCCATAAGCTTTGCAATACTCTCTGCAACAACACGACGAACTCTTAATGATTTATCGTAGCAATCCTTGTAACGATTTTTTGACAGTACATCAGAACCGTAAAGAATTACTGCCTTTGTAAGGAAGTTAAAGCCCTCTGTTCTTGTATTTACATATAGCTCATCAATGTTTCTGTACTTCTCTGTACGATGACCATATTTTACACCGTCATAACGAGATACATTGTTACAGGTTTCAGCAGACATAAGAATCTGCCATGCTGTGTTTGCAATTTCGAACAGGTCGCAAGAGATTTCCTCTACTGTAACACCATTTGCACGAAGTGAGTCAGCAAAAGCGTTAACCTTTGCCTTTGTAGCTTCGTCTGCTTTCTCGAAAAGCTCTTTAATAATACAAACCTTTTTACCTGAAACCTCTTTATCTGTAGCGTAATCATAGCTTTCAGCTGGCAGGCTTGTGCCGTCTTTGTCGTCATGGCCTGCAATAACGCTCATAATCTCTTTTATACCGTCTGCATTCTGAGCATATACACCAATCTGCTCACCAGACGCTGCACATGAAATCACACCATAGCGTGATACTGTGCCATAGGTAGGCTTAAGAAAATCTATATTTGCAAGTGCTGCACTTCTTCTTGTAGCACCGTTCATATCAACACCCAAGGCTGCCTTTACATCGCCCTGTGCAACAAGTGTAGCTGCTGCACCTGACAGCTTCTCATCCTGTGGAGCATAGTAAGAAAATTCTCCGACAAGATCTAAACCAAACTCACCAACATTAGCTTTGCCTGCTACTGTGTAGCCTTTATCTTCAAGACGAGTAACAGCCTCTGCACTGAATAATGGCTTAAAGCCCTCTAATATATGTGAACCTGCAGTTGATTCTACACCCTTTACAAGAATAGTATCGTCAACAGCGATATTTCCGTTATCGCACATCTGTGCTGCATAATATTTCATTCTACACACCTCACTTTACAAGTCTTGGCACTTGCCAGCTGTCGTCACTGCGTTCTGGAGCACCCTCAAGCAGACTCTCTCTTGAGAATGGCTGATTGCGAACATCCTCACGCAATACATTAGTCATCTCCATAACATGAACCATTTCTTTTACATCCTCTGTATCGCAAGCCTTCAGCTTCTGCTCACTTTCGCTCATAGCATTGAATATACCCTGCATTACAGTTTCTTCGTCCTCTGTAAGTGAAAGCTGGTTAAGCTGCTGTGCATTTGAGAATGTAGAACGCTTGCCTGCTGACTGTTTACCGTTTGAAGCAGAACCAGAAGCAGAACGCTGTGCAAGTACATTTCCGTTTCCTAGCAGATGAACATCCTCAAGCTGCTGGTTTGTTACTGTGCTTGGTGCACCAAGCAGTAAATCCTGTGCATTACCATTTAGCGGGAATGCAATAACATCAAGGATTTTCTCTTCATCTGTCAGCAGCATTACCATACGGTCGATACCAGGAGCCATACCTGCGTGTGGTGGTGCACCATACTGGAATGCTGTATATAAAGCGTTAAAGCGATTTTTAAGCTCTTCTTCGTCATAGCCTGCAATCTCGAATGCCTTCTTCATGATATCGATATCATGGTTACGAACAGCACCAGAAGCAAGCTCGATACCATTACATACAAGGTCATACTGATAAGCAAGAACCTCGTCAGGGTCTTTTGTAAGCAGTGCTTCCATACCACCCTGTGGCATTGAGAATGGGTTGTGAGTAAAGATTGTGTCGCCTGTTTCCTCGTCAGTTTCGTACATTGGGAAATCTACAACGAAACAGAATTCAAATGAATCATCACGGATAAGGTCAAGCTGTTCCTTTGCAGCAAGCCATGAACGGATTAAGCCTGCCTTTTTCTCTGTATCGTTTTTCTTATCATCACAGATAAAGAAGAGTGTTTCACCCTCTTTTACCTTTGTAAGCTCTGTAATCTCAGCCTTTTTCTCTTCACTGAGGAACTTAGCAATAGGGCCTGCAAACACACCCTCTTTAAGAGTGATATAGCCCAGACCACCTAGTCCTACCATATCTGATGTAGCGTATTTCAGAGAATCCTCAAAGAATTTCTTTGATTTACCCTTACAGTCAGCCACAATACCACGCACTGGCTTACCCTTAAACGCTGGGAAGTCAACATCAGCAAAGAAATCTGTTAAATCACAAATTACCAGTGGGTTTCTTAAATCTGGCTTATCTGAGCCGTATGTCATCATTGCATCAGCATATGTGATTCTTCTGAATGGTTTTTCTGTAACCTTTTTATTTGAGAATGTCTTGAATGTGTCGTAAATAACATCTTCACAGATATCAAGAACTTCTTCCTGTGTTGCAAAAGCCATTTCGAAATCCAGCTGATAGAACTCACCTGGTGAACGGTCAGCACGAGCGTCTTCATCTCTGAAGCAAGGTGCAACCTGGAAATATTTATCGAAGCCTGATACCATTAAAAGCTGCTTAAACTGCTGTGGAGCCTGTGGCAAAGCGTAGAACTTACCTGGGTGCTTACGGCTTGGAACAAGGAAGTCACGAGCACCCTCTGGTGATGAAGCAGTAAGAATTGGTGTCTGCATATCAAGGAAGTCTTTCTCTTCCATTTTATTTCTCAGAAAACGAATAATCTTTGAACGCATTACAAGATTATCATGGTTTTTAGGGTTTCTCAGGTCAAGGTAACGATACTTCAGACGCAATTCATCCTTAATTGCTCTTGAGCCTCTTACATCGAATGGCAACATATTTTTACTCTTGCCAAGAATCTGAAGATTATTGGCAACCAGCTCTACCAAGCCTGTATCAATTTTACTGTTAACTGTTTCTGGGTCACGCTTTTCAACAACACCAGTAACAGAAATAACTGTTTCACGGTTTACATCCTTCAGCCATTCCTCATTGTGAACAACCACCTGTGTTACACCTGTGTAATCACGAATATCAACAAATATAATGCCACCGTGGTCACGCACTACATCAACCCAACCAGCAAGCTGTACTGTCTGGCCGATATGCTCTTCACGTATGTCATTACATAAATGTGTTCTGTACATAATAATTACCTCCTGATTTTTCGTAAAATATAAAAAGCCCGGGAATATATTGCTATATTCCCGGGACGAGTAAACAAAAATTTAACCCGCGGTGCCACCCGCATTGATGCAAAAATGCATCCTCTTTTAAATATTAAGTTAAATAAAACCGAAGTGTTCCCACGCTTACTACTCATCTCAAACACGCTTTCAGTCGGTGACGCATTCTCCCTGACAGACTTTCCAAAAAAGCTGAGTCTTCGTTTGTTATAATACCAAAATTACAGCCTCTTGTCAATAAAAAACCAGTAAAAATATTTTCCAGTTACCAAGTTAATTATTTTATATTTCAGCATATTCATAGTATTTCATTCTGTTAATAAAATTATGCGTGTGGGATTGGATTGTGGTTGATTAAATTGTAGTTTATCGGGAAGTTACGCACAAACCAAAACTTAAAAGTTTTGGTTAAACTTTTTCAAAAGTTTATGGGTCGAGGGCAAAGCCCTCGTGGGTTTACGCAATCAATTTACTGCGTAAATTGGTTACATGAGGCAACGCCCTTAACTTCTCGTAATTATTAAAAATGC
>JAXJDU010000374.1:0-9670 GCA_036301785.1 Acutalibacteraceae bacterium
CTGCCAAAAACAGACGAAGAACACATCTTTTCGAAAAAATGATAGCTTAGATAAAGGCAACTTAATATTTTTCAACAAGAGGTAGCAATACCTCAGCTTTGCTATGCAATTTTTTTCATCAATTTAAAAACTTTGGTGCTATTTTGTTTGCAAAATCACATGATTTAGGGGCTGCCTCACTTTCGTTAGTGAGACAGCCCCTTTTGTGTTAAAATATCAATACTCTTCATTTGTGCTGTTTTGGTAATATGCTTCATAGGTTCCAAGTTCTGCAAAATCAATAGAATATTCTAGGTTAGATATTTTTTTAAAAATGACAGAATCCATACCAAAAACTTCAAGCATATTATATGTAACTAATGTTTTTTCGGGTAATTCAAATACATTTCTCAATAACCATTCTCCAAGTGCTTTGTTAGGATTGCTCATAATAGCTTTACTATCTTGCTGACAAACTTTTGAAGGTATGATAGTGCCGTCTGGGAATTTAAGGTTAAATATTGTATCTCGTGGAGGAAAAAATCCAGTGGTTCTTTTTCTATCTTCTGCTGGGTATGGGATATAGATTTCGTTTGGGTGTCTAGGTCTACCGGATGCATTCCATTGATTAAGACCACTTTTTTCTGCTACGAATTTTGTTCCGTCAGATTTTATAGAGTATAATCGCAAACATATACTATTTGTTCTATCAATATTACATGTTGATTTAGCGATAATGTTTGATTGAGATTTATCATTAAACGCTTGCATTAAAAAAGCGTATGGGTCTGACATTATTTCAACCTCGAATGAGTCAAGCAAATCCATATTATCAAAAATCATATATAGTGTGTTTTTCGATGTACTAAAATGATATGTATGTTTTCCGTCTGTGAAATATGTGTTGTTTTCGTTACCTCGTTTTGGGATTAATGAAATATTAGAAATATCAATATAATCAAAGGCGTGTTCTAATATTTGCATTGAATTTGGAACACGTTTTACAATATGATAAACCATTTGTTTTATACCGTTAATATTTTTAGTAACCTGTATTCTTTTGTTTCTGTATTCTGCAATTGTTTTTACAAGTTCAAGACCTGAAAGGTTTTCATAAGTGTTTTTTAAACGTCCAAATTCTGCTACTTTTTGATCATCGTTACCAGTCCAAGTTTTTAATCCTATTCCAATTTGATTTTTTTTAGCGTCAGCAGAGCAATCGCTACGTGCTAAATTTTCTGCTTTAAGATATTTGCAAAAAATATTTTCATGGCAACGATAAGGTAGATAGGGGCAATTGCTTTCAGAAAAAAGTAATGTTAAGTTTCCTATTATAGTTAGCATTCGCTTGTATTCTAATTTTGATTCTTCTGGTTGAATATCATAAAACATAAGTTAACCCTCATTTTAACGAAATATTTTTTTATATTGTATCATTAATTAGCTAAAAACTCAATTACAATTAAATTATAATTAAAACAAGAATATTTATAAATTTGTAAATTTTTGTATTTGCTTGAAGTAAGTATCGATTTATGGTATTATATATTGTATCGAATTATGATAGGAGTAGTAGCATTGCAAAAGATTAACGATATAAAAAATCTCGATTGCGAGTATATTCCTTTGGTTGCACAGCTTATGGAAATACGCAAAAGAGGAGATGTGCCTCTTGCTTATGTGCGTACCTATGGCTGTCAGCAGAATGTTTCTGACAGTGAAAAAATAAAGGGCTTACTTGCACAGATGGGCTATGAATTTACAGATAAGCCTGATGACGCTGATTTTATACTGTTTAATACCTGTGCTGTAAGAGAGCACGCAGAAGACAGAGTATTTGGTAATGTTGGTGCTTTAAAGACAATCAAACGCAAGCACCCGTCTGTACTTATTGCATTATGTGGCTGTATGATGGAGCAGGAGCATATTGCAAACCGTATATATAAGAGCTTCCCTTTTGTTGGCTTGGTTTTTGGTACAAACTATATACATCAATTCCCACAGTTGCTTTATAAATGTTTGTCAAATGGCAAGCGTGTAGTTGTAAGAGGTAACGAGGATACCACAATTTACGAGAATATTCCAACAAGGCGTGACGGTACATTCAAGGGCTGGTTACCTGTTATGTATGGCTGTAACAATTTCTGTACATACTGTATTGTACCATATGTAAGAGGCAGAGAAAGAAGCCGTAACCCACAGAATGTACTTGATGAGGCTAAGGAGCTTATAAACAGTGGCTACAAAGACATTACACTATTGGGTCAGAATGTAAACTCATACGGTAAGGGCTTGCCAGAGGATTCTAAAATGAGCTTTGCACAGCTTATTTCAGAGATTGATAAAATAGACGGCGACTATTGGCTGAGATTCATGACCTCACATCCAAAGGATTGCTCAAAGGAGCTTATCGACGCAATAGCAAACAGCAAGCACATTTCAACTCATCTGCACCTGCCTTTCCAGAGTGGCAGTGACAGAATTTTAAAGCAGATGAACAGACATTACGACAGAGAAAAATATCTTGAAATTATAAGATACGCAAAGGAGAAAATTCCAGGCCTGTCACTTACAAGTGATATAATAGTAGGCTTCCCTGGTGAAACCTATGAGGACTTCAAAGAAACATTATCACTTGTAGAGGAGGTTGGCTTTACCTCTTTGTTTACATTTATTTACTCACCACGAGAGGGTACACCAGCTGCAAAAATGGACGACCCGATTTCGTATGAAGAGAAAAACAAATGGTTTCAGGAGCTTCTTGCCTTGCAGGAGAGTATATCTGCAAAACGCTGTGCAGGTATGGTTGGCAATACCTACAAGGTATTGGTTGAAAGCGAAACAGGCAAGGGGAATATACTGCAAACCCGTACATCAGGTAATATTATTGTTGAGGTTGAGGGTGACGCTTCACTTATTGGTACTTTCCAGAATGTAGAGGTTACTCAATCACGCAATTGGATATTAAAAGGAAAATTTATTTAAACGGAGGAAATTAAAATGACAATGGTAGAATTAGCCAGAGAGCTTGGCAAAGAAATCCAGAAGGACCCTTCATATATCAGTGTAAAGGCTGCAGAGCAGGCTTGCGACGAGGATAAAGAGCTACAAGAGCTTATTGCTCAGTTTAATATGAAGAGAATGACTCTTAGCCAGGAGGCAAGCAACAACGAGAGAGATGAAGAGAAAATTGCTAAGCTTAACGAGGAGCTGAGAGATTGCTACAACAAGGTTATGAGCAACGAAAACATGAACAGCTTCAACAACGCTAAAACAGAGCTTGACCGTAAGCTTAAGCATGTAATCGACATCATTACAATGAGTGCCGAGGGTGCAGACCCTGACACTGTTCAGGAGCAATCAGAGTGCAGCTGTGACTGCTCAAGCTGTGGTGGTTGCCACTAATTATTATAAAAATCATAACACCACAGGCAACTGTTTGCTTGTGGTGTTATAATACTAAAAGAGGGTGAATTTGATGGCAGAGCTTTCTCCGATGATGAAGCAATACTTACAAATAAAGGAACAGAATAAGGACTGTATACTATTCTTCAGATTAGGCGACTTTTACGAAATGTTTTTTGAAGACGCAAAGCTTGCCTCAAAGGAGCTTGAGCTGACCCTTACAGGCAGAGATTGTGGACAGGCAGAACGAGCACCTATGTGTGGTGTACCGTTTCATAGCAGCGAAAGCTATATAGCTCGTTTGGTTGCAAAGGGCTACAAGGTTGCAATCTGTGAGCAGGTAGAAGACCCTGCAAAGGCTAAGGGCTTGGTAAAAAGAGATATTATAAGAGTAATTACACCTGGTACCGTTACCGAGAGCAGTATGCTTGACGAGGGTATAAGTAACTACATATGCTGTATATATACTGTTGATAAAAATATAGGTGTGTGCTACTGTGATATTTCAACAGGTGAATTTGCAGGTACATTTTTAAAGGGTGATGATGTAGTTGCACTCCTTAAAAATGAACTTGGAAAAATAAACCCACGAGAAATTTTAATAGGTGGAGATACAGTACGCTTCAAGGAGCTTGCTGTATTCATAAAGGAGAAGCTTTCAGCTGGTGTTGAGCTGTTGGACGACAGCAAATTTGACTACGAGCATTGCAAGCAGTTAACTGAAAAGCAATTTGGTAATCAGGTAACAGATGAGCTTGAGCAAAAGCACTTCAACGCAACACTTTCTGCAAGTGGTGCATTGCTTGAATACTTAAAGCTTACACAGAAAAACGGTCTTGAGCGTCTGCGTGAATTTGTTGTATATTCAGATAATCAGTATATGTCGCTTGACTACAACACAAGGCGTAACCTTGAGCTTCTGGAAACCATGCGTAACAAAGAAAAGCGTGGTTCACTTTTATGGGTGCTTGATAAAACAAAAACCTCAATGGGTAAGCGATTGATCCGTTCATGGATAGAACAGCCACTTATAAGCTGTGGTGCCATAATAAAACGCCAGAATGCAGTTGAAGAGCTTGTAAATAATACAATGCTGAGGCTTGACCTTGCTGACGCATTACAGGGTATTTTAGATATGGAACGCCTTATGACAAGAATTGTCTATGGTACATCAAACTCACGAGAGCTTCGTTCTCTTGCAAGTGCAGTAAGTAAAATACCTAGGGTTAAAGAGCTGATGTCTGCAGTAAGTGGCTCATTGCTGACAGAAATTTATAATGGTATAGATATTCTTACTGATGTTTACGAAAAAATAGACTCTGCAATAGTAGACGAGCCACCTTTCAGTATCCGTGAGGGTGGAATGATAAAGCCGGGCTATAATGCCGAGCTTGACGCTGTTGTGGCTGATATGACTAATTCGTCAGATATTCTTGCAGATATCGAGGCACAGGAAAAGGAAAAAACAGGTATACCAAAGCTTAAGGTTGGCTATAACCGAGTATTTGGCTATTACATAGAGGTTTCAAATTCATATAAAAATCAGGTGCCAGATACATATATCCGTAAGCAGACACTTTCTAACTGTGAACGATATATAACTCAGGACTTAAAGCTTATCGAAGGCAGAATTTTAGGAGCAAAGGAAAAATCTGTAGCACTTGAATACAAGCTTTACGAAGAGATAAGAGAATTTGTTGCAGACAAGCTTGCAAGAGTACAGGCTACTGCACAGAATATTGCAAAGCTTGATGTACTATGCTCACTTGCAACAGTGGCAAGTGACAATCGCTATTGCAAGCCGGATATAAATATAAAGGGTGTTTTAGAGCTTAAGGACAGCCGACACCCGGTTGTTGAGCAGCTTCTAAAGGATACACCATTTGTACCAAATGATGTACTGCTTGATAAACAGCTTAACTCAACAGCAATAATAACAGGCCCTAATATGGCTGGTAAGTCTACATATATGCGTCAGACAGCACTTATTGTGCTTATGGCACAAATGGGTAGCTTTGTACCGGCAACAAGTGCAAATGTTGGTATTGTAGATAAAATATTTACCCGAGTAGGTGCGTCAGACGATTTAGCCTCTGGTCAGTCTACATTTATGGTAGAAATGAACGAGGTTGCCAATATCATCAAAAACGCTACACCAGACAGCCTGCTTATTTTAGACGAAATAGGCAGGGGTACATCTACCTTTGATGGCATGAGCATTGCAAGGGCTGTGCTGGAGTATGTAAGCGACAAACGCAAGCTTGGTGCTAAAACATTATTTGCCACACATTACCATGAGCTTGCTGTTATGGAGGAGCTTCTGGACGGTGTTAAAAATTACAATATAGCAGTAAAGAAAAGTGGCGAAAATATAACCTTTTTACGCAGAATTGTTCCTGGTGGAGCAGATAAAAGCTATGGTATAGAGGTAGCAAGGCTTGCCGGAATACCAGAGTGGGTAATAAAGCGAGCAAAGGAAATTCAGCGAGAATACGAAAACGGCACAGCAGAAAGCCTGAATATTGTTAAGAAAAAGCAGCCAGCAAAGCCACAGCAGGAGGAGTTTTCTCTGCTTGCAAATGTTGCTGACAACGAGATAATTTCAAAATTAAAATCAACCGACCTCAATACACTTACACCTATTGAGGCTATGAATATACTTTATAAATTAAAGGCTAAGGCTGATAATTTGTAAAGCTGATAATTTAAAGGTATAAGTATAAAAGGAGGTAAAGCCTGTGGGAAATATAAATGTACTTGATAAAAATACAGCCGAGCTTATTGCAGCAGGTGAGGTTGTAGAGCGACCAGCCTCTGTAATAAAAGAGCTTGTAGAAAATTCGGTAGACGCAGGCTCTACAGCTATAACAATAGAAATAAAAAACGGTGGCGTAAAATATATAAGAATTGCAGACAATGGCACTGGTATTTTAAAGGAAGATGTACCAAAGGCTTTTTTACGCCATGCAACAAGCAAGGTTGCAAAAGCCCTTGATTTAGACAGCATTGCTACACTTGGTTTTCGTGGAGAAGCACTTGCCTCTGTGTGTGCTGTGTCAAGGGTGCAGCTGCTTACAAAGCACAAAAGCGAAAGCATAGGCACTATTTACGAAATTTCAGCAGGTGAAGAGGAGCAATACGATGACGCAGGCTGTCCTCAGGGTACAACTATTATAGTGCGTGATTTATTCTATAATGTACCTGCAAGAATGAAATTCCTTAAAAAGGATGTTGCCGAGGGTAACGCTGTTGCAAATATAATAGATAAGCTTGCACTTTCTCACAGTGAAATTGCATTTACCTTTATCCGAGAGGGTAAGGTTGTTTTAAAAACACCCGGTGACGGTAATTTAAAATCAGCTATTTACGCTGTTTACGGCAAAGAGTTTGTAAGCAAGCTTTTACCACTTGACTACACACTTAATGGTGTATCGGTGAAAGGCTATATAACAAAGCCAGAGTTTGCACGACCAAACAGAAATATGCAGAATTTCTTTATAAACGGAAGATTTGTAAAATCCATAACTGCTGCAAAGGCTCTTGAAGAAGCCTTTAAGGGCAGTATAATGGTGGGCAAAATACCTTCGTGTGTGCTTCATCTTACAATTTCCTGTGAGGCTGTAGATGTCAATGTACACCCGGCAAAAACAGAGGTAAGATTTGTAAACGAAAAGCCTATTTTTGACGCTGTCTATCATGGTACAAAAACAGCACTGATAAAAAGTGACACACCAAAGGAAATAAGCCTTAGCGTAGAGGATATTATCCCACATAAGCCGGCACAGCCTTTTTCCTTTGAAAAGTCACCATACGCCAAAAAGCCAGAGCCTCCTTCACAGCTGTCATTTACTGATACTTTAAGGCAAAAGTCAGCTATAGAGGTTGCACCTGAGCCAGCTGTTACTGTGTCAGGTTCTGTAAACAGCACAGTAAGCAAGGTGAATAAAGAAGAAAGCCTTGCAGACGAGCCACAGCTGTTTATTCCTAAATCAAAGCCATTTGTGCGTAGCGAAAGCTTTGTAAAAAGTAATAATACAGCAGGCGAAAGCTTGTTGAAAAGCACAGTTGTGCGTGATTCAGCAGATTTTAAGTCATCAATCTTTAAGCCAGCACAGCCACAAAAGCCAACTGTAAAGCAGACAGAGGCTTACTTGAATGCACTTGATATTTTGCAGGTAGAGCAAAAGCCTGTAGCTCAGATAAATAACGAAGTTAAGCACGAAGCTGTACTACAGCCACCGTCAGATAATAAAACAGCTACAGACTTCCTTGGTAATACTGATGATAACACAAATGAAGTAAATACTATATCAGATAATATACAAGATGATAACAAACCAGCTGTTGCCACTGTACAGCCTGTAGCAGAGTGTACCACAGAGCAGAATACAGACGAAGCAACAGGTAAAGAGGCAGAGGGAAAAGAGCCATTAAAATACCTTGGTGAAGCGTTCTGTACTTATATTCTTGTGCAGAAGGGTGACGATAAAATAATTTTTATCGACAAGCACGCAGCTCACGAAAGAATTATTTACGAGCGACTCCTTAAAGAAAAGGGCAAGGGCTTTATGCAATATCTGCTTGCACCAGTAGTTGTTAATCTTCCTAAGGATGAATACAACGCAGTAGTAGAGAATACTGACAGATTGCAGGAATATAACTTCGAAATCGATGATTTCGGCAATGGCAATGTAGCTGTAAGGGGTATACCTCAGTATCTTGATAACTGTGATATAAACGATATGATTGCAGAGATTGCAAATAACTTAATCGAAAAGAAAAAGGATATATCCACCGAGCAAATGGAATGGATATACCATAGTATTTCTTGCCGTAGTGCCATAAAGGCAGGTAATATAAACTTTGAGCAGGAGCTTATGGAAATAGCTGAAATTGTTGATACTGACGAAAGCATAAGATATTGCCCACATGGCAGACCAGTATGCTTTGTGTTAACAAAAAGAGAGCTTGAAAAGCAATTTGGCAGGGTGTGATATTTTGAATAACGGATTAACTACAGATAAAATACCTCTTATTGTTGTGTGTGGCCCTACAGCGTCGGGTAAAACCTCATTAGGTATCGCCATTGCAAAGCATTTTAACGGCGAAATTATCTCTGCTGATTCAATGCAGATTTACAAGGGTATGGATATAGCCACAGCTAAGCCTACTAAAGAGGAGCAACAGCAGGTGCCACATCATCTTATAGATTATGTAGAGCCAACAACAGCCTATAGTGTAGCCGACTATGTAAAGACTGCACATGATAAAATAAAAGAGGTTTACAGCAAAGGTAAGGTGCCTGTTATGGTTGGTGGCACAGGTCTTTATATTGATTCACTTGTAAATAATGTAGAGTTTACAGAGGCTGATGTTGACAACGACTTGCGAGAAAAGCTACACAACCGACTACAGACAGAGGGTGCAGAGGTGCTTCTTGAAGAACTGAGGCAGTTTGATGAGGAATCAGCACAACGAATAGGCACTTCAAATCATAGAAGGCTTATCCGTGCAATAGAAATTTACCTTACTACCGGTAAAACTATGACACAGCACATAAAGGAATCTAAGCTTGTGCCATCACCTTACAAGGCTGTATATATAGCACTAAGCTGTAAAGACAGACAAAAGCTGTACGACAGAATAAACAAGCGTGTTGATTTAATGGCAGAATCAGGACTTGTAGCAGAAGCAGAGGAATTCAGACAGCAGGAATATTCCTCTACAGCTGTAAAGGCAATAGGCTATAAGGAGCTTGAGCCATTCTTCACAGGCAATACTACACTGGAGCAGGCACTTGAAAATCTTAAAAGAGAAACAAGACGCTATGCTAAAAGACAGCTTACATGGTTCAGAAGAAACGAAAATATAAACTGGCTGTTTACAGATGAATTAACAGGTGATGAGGTAATCAGCAGGGCTGTTGATGTTATAAAAGAGAGTAACATATTAAAATAAATCAACTTACAGGGTGATAAAATGAAAAGAAAAAATACATCTACCGGTAGCAAGCTGAAATATATAATTCCAATTTTTATATCGGTAGTTTTAATATATGTGTTTGTTTCTATGCTTACTGCAAGCTTTTCAATGGTACATGTAGAGGCTGCACAGTACGAAACAGTATCTAAGGTGCTTAAATCAGAAGCATATATTTTCAGACAAGAAAGCTACATAACAAATGATAACGGAGGAGTTTTGCATTATAATGCAAACGATTGCAGCTCGGTTGCATTAAACGGCGTAATTGCCAATGTTTACGAAACCGAAACAGACGCAATCAACA
>JAXJDU010000375.1:0-5160 GCA_036301785.1 Acutalibacteraceae bacterium
GATATATAGAGTTTACTCAAACTCAATAAATATCGCTTTTTGAGTAAACTCAAGCAGGAGGAAATAAGAATGTCGGTTACAGTTAAATTGATAGCACATACACCCAACCCTGAACAGGTTGTTGCAGCTGCTGCAAAGCTGTGCTATTCACCATCTAAAATTGATAATATCCTTGAGGGATTAGACGAAGAAAAAAGCCGTGAGTTTGTAGAAATGCTGGCTTCTATCGGCCACGAAAGTCCTATGGAGCATGTAAGCTTTACATTTGGTATTGATGGAATTTCAAGAGCCTGCTCACACCAGCTTGTAAGACATAGAATAGCCTCTTACAGTCAGCAATCACAGCGTTATGTAGATGGTAATAAATTTGACTTCGTAACTCCACCAGCCATTGCAAGCTCTCCTGAAGCGTTAAAGGAATACAACAACGCTATCGAAACACAGCGTAGGGCGTATGCGGTGGTAAGAGATACACTGGTTTATGGCTTAATCAAAGAAAGTGATGACGGAGCAAGCCTTGACGGTACAATGCAGGATGTTATAGAGAAGTATAAGCAGATAAACAAGGCTAAATGTACAGCTTTTATAAAGAAAGCAAATGAAGACGCAAGATTTATTCTGCCAAACGCCTGTACAACCTCTATAGTTGTAACTATGAATGTAAGGTCGCTGCAAAACTTTTTTGACCACAGGTGCTGTAACAGAGCACAGTGGGAGATAAGAGAGGTAGCAGTTGAAATGCTTAAGCTATGCCGTGAGGTTGCACCATCTTTGTTTATAGGCTCGGGTCCTCGTTGCTTGCGTGGAGCTTGCCCGGAGGGTAAGATGACCTGTGGTAAGGCTAAAGAGGTAAAAGAATTTTTTGCAGGTCTTGAGAAGAAGGCTAAGACCGAAGAATAATAAATGCATGAGCTGGGTCTTGTGCTATAAATAAAGCTCCATAATTAAAAAAATAATAAAGGTAAATGTGATATGAACAAAGGAAAACTAATAGTAATAGAGGGCTTGGACGGAAGTGGTAAGGGTACACAGACTGCACTGCTTACAGCTGCTCTTACTGAAAAGGGTATTAATGTAAAGCAGGTAAGCTTCCCTGATTATAACAATCCGTCATCTTCTCTTGTTAAGATGTACCTTAACGGTGAGCTTGGCAGCAAGCCTGATGATGTAAATGCTTATGCTGCTTCGTCATTTTATGCAGTTGACAGATACGCAAGCTATAAGCAATTCTGGCAGGCTGATTACGAGGCTGGTACAGTTATTCTTGCAGACAGATACGCAACATCAAATGCTATTTATCAGCTTTCTAAGCTGGCAGAGAATGAACGCACAGATTATCTTAACTGGCTTGAATTTTATGAGTATACACAGCTACAGCTGCCAAAGCCAGACGCTGTAATTTATCTTGATGTGCCAATAGAGATTTCTCAAAAGCTTTTAGATAAGCGTTATAGTGGTGACACAACAAAAAAGGATTTGCACGAAAGTAATTTAGAGTTTTTAAAGCAGTGCAGAAAATCTGCGTTATATTCAGCACAGGTGCAGGGTTGGCAGATTGTAAGCTGTGCTGAAGATGGCGATTTGCGTAGTATAGAGGATATACATAACGAGGTTGTACAGCTTGTGCTTAATGCTTTAGGTTAAGTGTTTAAGAGTAAAAGGAAGTAAATGAATGAATGTGTTTAAAAAACCAGAGCTTGACGACAGGCTGTGGGTTAATGAAATTATAAAAAACAGCAATGTAATGAATTGCGATGCTCCATTTGGTACTACCTATATATGGAAGGAAGAATATGGCACAAAAATATGCCACTTCAAGGATTTTTATCTTGTGGCATATACCTTTGACGAGGGATATATTTATTTTGATTTCCCTATAGGTGATGGCGATGTTAAGGAAGCTGTTGATTTTATGATAGCCTATGCAGAGCAGAATGGACTTGAATACAGCATAAGTGCATCGGGCAATGAGCAGGCTGAGATTTTGCGTAGCATATTGCCAGATGCTTTTACGGAAGAGGAATATCGTGATAATTACGAGTATATTTATCTTTCAGAAAAGCTTGCTTATCTTAAAGGCAGAAAATACCACAGCAAGCGTAACCATTTTACAGGCTTTGAAAAAAGCTATAATTACACAACAGAGCCTTTGTGCAAAGAAAATTTTGAGGACGCATTAAAGGTGAATGATGCATGGTGTATTGAGCATGGTGGACATAACGACAGTGGTCATATAAGTGAGTGCTGTGCTATAAGAACAGCATTCAGACATTTTGATGAGCTTGGCTTCAGTGGTATGCTTTTAAGGGTAGACGGCAAGCCTGTTGCTATGACAATGGGTGAAGAGATAAGCCAAGATTGCTATGTGGTGCATTTTGAAAAGGCTGTAGGTGGGGTAAACGGAGCTTACACAGCTATTAACAGGCTGTTTTCTGCTACGCTTACCAGATATAAATATTTAAATCGTGAAGAAGATATGGGTATTGAGGGGTTAAGAAAGGCAAAGCTTTCTTATAAGCCAGAAATACTTTTAGAGAAAATTGTTTTCAGTAAGAGTTAAAGAGTTGATTGAAATGAGATTTTTTTCACCCGATGATAAGTATTTGCAGCAGATAAAGGATATGTGTGCAAAGTGCTTTGATATGGAAATGGACGAGGTGGATTATATTTTTGAGCAAGGCTATCTTTCTGTTGATATTTGCTATGCAATAGAGGAGGATGACAGACTTTGCTGTATGCTGTTTACTGTACCGTGTGCTATGCTGCTTGACGGAAAGCTTAGAAAAGGGCATTATATTTATGGTGCGTGTACCTTGCCGGAATACAGACACCGTGGCTTTATGCATAAGCTTATAGATTATGCCAATACAATGGCAAGTGATAAGGGCGATGAGTTTTCTGTGCTGTTGCCTGCAAGCAAGAGCCTGTATGATTTTTACACCGATATGGGTTATCGTACATTGTATACAGCAAAAAACGAAGTGATACAAAAAAGCAATCTGCCGGATATGCCTGTGGAATACTGCACAGAGGTATCACCGGAAAAAATAGAGAAGCTCAGAAACAGCCTGTGCTGTAAATACAGTGGCTCTGTAATATACAGCAAGAATATTTTAAACTATGCTGTAAGCTATGCAAAGGAATGTGACGGTGGCATGGTATATTGCGATGAAGGCTATGCTGTTTACGCTTATAACGAAAGCAGGCTTGTGGTTTTAGAGCTTATGTGTGAGTGTAATGCTGTTTTGAATATTCTTTCTATACTTAAAGGGCTATGCAAAACTGATGAGCTGCTGCTTAGAATGCCGCCATGGCTGGCTGACGAATGTGACAGCTTTGGAATGATAAAAAATCTGGCAGATATAAATACAGATGAATTTTACAAGCCTTATCTGGGGCTTGTGTTTGACTAAATACAAAGGAGTTAATCAGAATGATTTATGTTTTTCTTGCAAATGGTTTTGAAGTGACCGAGGCACTTACAACAGTTGATATTTTACGCAGAGGTAAGCTTGATGTTAAAACTGTTGCAGTTGGTACAGAGGATAATATCGTAACATCTTCACATAATATAAAGGTAGTGGCTGACATAAGCGAGGCTGAGCTTACAAAGGAAAATCTGCAGGGTGTTGTCTTACCGGGTGGTATGCCTGGCACACTGAATTTAGGTGCTTCAGATATTGTAAAGAAGTATACACAATACTGTGCCGATAATAATCTGATAATAGGTGCTATCTGTGCAGCTCCGTCAGTGCTTGGTAAAATGGGCTTGCTGAATGGTAAAAACGCAGTTTGCTTCCCTGGCTTTGAGGATGAGCTGCTTGGTGCTGAGGTTGTAAACGATTTTGCAGTAACAGATGGTTTAATTGTTACTGCAAAGGGTATGGGGGCAACAATTCCGTTTGCGTTGGAGCTGCTTGCCATGTTTACAGACGAAGAAACAGCAAATTCAGTACATAGCTCTTTGCAGTGCCCTTATTAATATGTTGAAAAATACAGTAAAGGCGTGTAAAAATACCCTGCGAAAAAAATATAAGGCTATACGCAACAACATAGGCGAAGAAAAGCGTAAGGAATATTCCCTGAAAATTGCAGAGCAGTTTTTAGAATCATCGCTATATAAAAACGCAGATGTAATATTGGCGTATGCTTCTATCGGTGACGAGGTAGAAACCTTTTCAATTATCAATCACGCACTCAGCAGTGGAAAAAGGCTTGCCTTACCATATTGCATAAAGGGTACAAGTGATATGGATTTTTATTACATTGAAAGTCTGAAGGATTTAAAAAGTGGTAGCTTTGGCGTGTTAGAGCCAGACCCTGAGTGCTGTAAAAAATATAATGGTGAAGAATGTGTTGTGCTTGTGCCTGCACTTGCCTTTGATAAAAACGGATACAGAATGGGCTATGGTAAAGGCTACTACGACAGGTTTTTAAGCAGGCTTTCAGCAACAAAGGTAGGGCTGTGCTACAGCAGCTGTGTAAGCCGTTGTATTTTTCGTAATTGGTATGACGAGCAGGTGGATTACATAATTACAGATAAATTTACAAAATTTATTGCAAAATAATAAACTTTAGGTTATTATATAGTTTGATAATAGGTTTAAAAGCTGTGCTGGATATTGTGTGTTACCAGATTGTGTTTAGACTGCTGTTTAAACACTTGTAAGGGTACGAATATACAGCAGAAAATTATTAAGTCATACGACTTGAAGAAAGGAACAGCTATATGAGTGACGAAACCAAAATGGATTTTTCAGCAAGTATTAACGAAGCAAGAAAAAAGCGAGTAGAGTCTTTTAAGCTTAATGTAGAATTAGATGATTCTGATAAAGATATTGTTGAAGAAGCAGATGATGTACAGGAAAATTTATCTGATAGCAATGAGGACAGCTCTGCAATAGACAGCAGTGCATCGTCAAGAATAATGGCAGATGATTTTTCTGAAAAATATTCCTTACACAAATATACTGATGCTAATCAGATAGAGGATAATGAGGAATTTATAGATATAGAGCAAGGCAACACAGAAAAAGAAGAAGAGGAAAACGAGATAGAAGAAATCTCAAGCTTCTCTAATGCTGAGCAAAAGCATAAAATGGATAAAGAAGAACGCAAGGCCTTGCGAGAGTTTAAAAAAGCAGATAAAAAGCGTAAGAA
>JAXJDU010000376.1:0-14055 GCA_036301785.1 Acutalibacteraceae bacterium
AAGGGCTTTGCCCTTGACCCAAAAGCCTTTAAAAAGGCTTTACCCAAACTTTAAGTTTCGGTTTGTGCGAGTTTCAAAGCCCCTGCCAAATTCCAATTTATCTCTCTGTTACAGATGACTCATCACCAGTCATAGTTTGTGTCATAAATTGTAACAAACTTTATGTTTTCAAAATTCCCTATAGTTGTTCTGCCTGTATCAAATTCCTTAATAACAATATAATTTGTGCCTACACCTGTAATCTGACCCTGCTTTAAATGGGTTGAATTGGTGCCAATTAAAAATTCAACCTCTGCCAGCTTACCAACCTGTGTGCGTAAAAGGTCGTTCATGTGCTCAATATTGTTTTTATCATTCAGGTGTGAATTTTTTATAGTTATAGCTGGTGCTGTATTCATATTCTGCATACCCATATTATTATGCAGTGGCATTAGCTGTGCATTATTACTGGTATGCATATTCTGCATATAGCTGTTATCAGCCATTGCATTTGCTCTGCCCTGGTTTGTGTTTCGCCTTTGATTGCTATTCACATTATAACTCTGGTTTGAATACATATTTTGCTCTCTGTTATTATACTGCATATCGTTATTATGCATTGTCATATCATTGTATGGTGTCATTTCAGCATTACAGCTGTCTTTACCCCAGCCCTGCATTGACATATTCATTTCGTTTGTTATATCTGATGTACCCATATTCATGCTGTCATGCTCCAACATCTGGCTACTTCTGCTGTTTATGCCATACATTGCACCTATATCTATTGGATTGTTCATAAAAAACAATACCTCCTTAAATACTTGTTGCTTACACAAATATAGAATAAAAATAAAATCATACTATATACTATTCATCTGCTTATTTTTAGTGAGGATTGTCTGTATATAAAAAACAGGTTAGCTTAATTAAAAGCTAACCTGTTTAAAACTACAGTATTATAATCTTACAGAGATATTCTCTTTATCAAGATATTGCTTAAGAGTTGGTATAGGAATTTCTCCGAAGTGGAAAAGTGAAGCTGCAAGCACAGCGTCTGCCTTGCCGTCTGTAAAGGCGTCTTTAAAATGCTCAAGAGCACCTGCACCACCAGAGGCAATAACAGGTATTCCTACACTTTCTGAAACTGCTCTTGTAAGCTCAAGGTCGTAGCCCTGCTTTTGTCCATCACAGTCCATGCTTGTAAGCAGAATTTCACCTGCTCCACGCTTTTCTGCCTCTATTGCCCATTCTACAACATCCATACCCATTGGCACTCTGCCACCGTTTATATAAACTTCCCAGCTGTTGTCCTTTCTCTTAGCGTCAATAGCTACTACAACACACTGACTGCCAAATTTATACGCAGCCTCGTTTATAAGGTCAGGACATTTTATTGCAGCTGAGTTTACGCTTACCTTGTCAGCACCGGCACGCAATATCTGTGTAAAGTCATCAACAGTGCGTATTCCTCCACCTACTGTAAAAGGAATAAATATACTGTTTGCAACCTCGCTTACAATATCTACCATGATATTTCTTGCGTCTGATGACGCTGTTATATCAAGCAAAACAAGCTCGTCTGCACCCTGCTTGTCATACTCGATTGCACATTGTACAGGGTCACCTGCATCTCTTAAATTAACAAAGCTTGTACCCTTTACAACTCTGCCGTTTTTAACATCAAGGCAAGGAATAATTCTTTTTGCATACATTTTACAGCACTTCCTTTCCGTTTGCCATATCGGCAAAGTTTCTTAAAATCTGCAAGCCGACCTTGCCGCTTTTTTCAGGATGAAACTGTGTAGCCATAATATTTTTATACGCAACAGAAGCGTCTATTGTTGTGCCGTATTGAGTCTGTGATGACACAATGCTTTTGTCTGTTGCTGTAAGGAAATACGAATGCACAAAATAAACATAAGGGTTTTCCTCTATACCCTTAAATAATCCGTCACGCTTTTTAATATCAAGTGAATTCCAGCCCATATGTGGAATTTTCAGCTTGCCGTTATCGTTTGGAATTTTAGTTATAGTACCGTCAAGCAACGCAAGTCCCTTAGCACCAGGGCTTTCTTCACTGTTTGCAAACAGCAGCTGTAAGCCAAGACAAATACCTAAAAAAGGTTTGCCTGTTGCAACAAATTCCTTGATTGCTTTGTCTGCACCACAGGCTGTCATACTATTCATAGCATCCTCAAAAGAGCCTACGCCTGGCATAATTGCACCATCTGCATTTAAAATTGTATTTATATCGTTTGTAATTTCACATTTGCAGTCAATATAATTCAAAGCCTTAACAACACTTTGAAGATTACCTGCACCGTAGTCAATAATTGCTATCATTTTTATCTTCCTTTGCTAATAGGATATTTTATATAATATCACAATATGGCAAATCTTGCAACATTTATACAGTCTATATATCAGTATAAGAAATTTATTTTATCACAAACTAATACAAGAATAAGTAAAGAGGTGTATTATGTTGAATATTCGTACCGACCTTGCACTTGAGGCAAACGAGCTTGCAGGCAGTAATTGCAGTGGTGTAAAGCTAAGCTCGCAGAGCTTTTCTGGTATGACGGTAACAAAGATTAAGGTGACAACGCAAGAGGCAGCTAAGGAGCTTGGTAAGCCGATTGGAACATATATAACAGTAGAATTCCCGAATCTTACCGATAGCTTTACGCATACAGATGACAGGCTTGTTATTATAGGTGAATATATACGGGAGCTTTTGCCACCGAGTGGCACGGTTTTAGTTGTAGGTCTTGGCAACCTGAATATAACGCCCGACGCACTTGGCCCTAAAAGCACAAATAAAATTCTGGCTACCCGACATATTACTGGGCAAATGGCCAAAGAAACAGGACTTGACAAACTCAGAAGTGTAGCCGTTATCTCCCCCGGTGTTTTGGGTCAGACAGGTGTAGAAACCGGCGAGCTTGTGCTGAGTATCACTAAAAAAATAAAGCCGAAGGCTATTATCGCAATCGACGCACTTGCCTCAAGACGAGTTGAAAGACTTGGCTGCACTCTGCAAATATCAGACACCGGCATATCTCCTGGTGCTGGTGTAGGTAACAACCGTTTTGAAATCAACAAAGCTACCACCGGTGTACCTGTAATTGCACTTGGTATACCTACTGTTGTTGATGTTATGACACTTATAAGGGATATAGCACCTGAATATATCTTTGAAAACGAAATCAAAGAAGGTGTTTACCCTGACGGCAGAATGATGGTTGTTACTCCACGAGAGATAGACCAGCTTATAGACAGAGGTGCACAGCTTATCAGTATGTCTGTAAACAGTGCGTTACAGCAAAGTTTTGATTTAGCCGACCTTGTTTCGCTTATAGGGTAGTAATATATATCATAATTTTGTAGCACCTGTGTAAATATGGGTGCTTTTTTATATGCTTTAATAATTGAAACTATATAGCTGTTGTGATAAAATACAGTTTATGAGTTAAATTTAAAAATAAAGTAACAGGAAAATTATAATGAACAAAAGTAATGTAGATTATTCACTATATTTATGTACAGACCGAAAGCTTATGACAGCACCTACTCTGGAGCAAGCAGTAAACGACGCAATAAAGGGTGGTTGTACTGTTATTCAGCTAAGAGAAAAGCACTGTACTGATAAAGAATTTTATGATCTGGCACTTTCTATAAAGCGTATTACTGCATATTATAATCTGCCATTGATTATAAACGACAGGTTGGATATTGCAGCAGCTGTAGATGCTGATGGTGTACATTTAGGTCAAAAGGATTTGCCAGCAGATATTGCACGAGCAATAATCGGCAACGAAAAAATAATAGGTGTGTCTGTTAACAGCTTGCAAACAGCTATTAAAGCCGAGCTTAATGGTGCTGACTATATAAGTGTAGGAAGCTTATTCAGCACAAGTAACACAATCCCCACAAAGCCCGTTACAATTGATACATTAAAAGAAATTCGCAGTGCTGTTAAAATATCAATGGTTGCCGCTGGTGGAATACAACGCAATAATATAAACCTTTTGAATGGCAGTGGTATTAATGGCGTAGCTGTAACATCTGCTGTAATTGGCAGTGATAATATTACTGCTTCTGCAAGAGAGCTGAAGGCTTTATTTAATCCGTTTGCTGCAATGGAATTTATTTAAAGGCTATATTGAAAACACAGTTGTAAAGCCTAATGGTTTTTCCAGAAGAATGTATATGCTTGCAGGAAATATGAACTGGGCACCACAGGCAAAACAAAACGGTATAAAGAAAAAGGATATAAAAAGCAAAATAGTATAAAGCTTTGACAAACAAAGGCTTATATGCTATATTTTTCTTATATTTTATTTGATTATAAAAATCAATGGAGGTAATAGTATTATGGGATTTTTAGATTCACTATTTAAATCAACAGTAAAATCAACAGTACGCAGAGTTGTAAACAATGTTGTTGATAATGCAGTAGACAAGGCATTCAACAACAACACTACAACAAATACACACAACAATCAGCAACCAGCTTATCAGCCACCTCAGGCACAGCAAATCAGATACGGCTCACCTATCACGCTTGCACAGCCTAACATTACTATTCCACATGAGCGTTTTACATATACTATCTCACCTTGCATTATTACAAATGAAGATGATTTAGATTTTGATAATGTTGATGTTGAATTTTTAAAATCTGCAAACCTTTTTGAAAAAGATTGTGGTGCAGCTGAAATTGCATTATCCTTTATGGTTGCTGAATCTGAAGATGAGGCTTTTAACGATAATCTTTTTGATGTACTGCCACATATTTACATAGGTAATGACCTTTTTTATGATGACCCAGGTAAAAAGAACAGAATAACCAACGCCATATTCACAAAGATTGAAAATCACCCTTGTATTCACGAGAAGCAGGAATTTGATTTACAATATCCAGGCTTCAAGAATGGTCAGCCACAAACACTGCACTATGTTATTTATAATTTCTATGCATCTGTTGCAGACAAATCTGCAAACCGTTCAACCTCAATCGCTTTGGAAATCCCAACAGACGCTACACCTCAAAGAAGATTAAACGCTACACAGGCACTTGAGCTGTTTGCAACAAGCTTTACACTAAAAAAATAAACAAATAAAAACACCGATTGTAAAAGGGCTATCTTTTACAATCGGTTTATTTTTTGCAAAACTTTTAATTAAATCAGATATATATCAGTATTAACTGTTTTCTATCATATCTCTGACCTTCTGCATTTTTCTGTCAAGTAACGCACTCATCTCTGCACACTGGCTAAGCTCTGATGATGTTATCAGCATTGTATCCTTAGGAAGGTCCTTTTTGTAGCGTAGCTGATGTTCAAGGTTTGCCCAGAATTCCATTGCAATAGTTCTAAGCTGAACCTCTACCTTCATTAATCTTTTTTCATTCTGCAAGAAAATAGGTATCTCTACAATCAGGTGCAGACTTCTGTAGCCATTAAGCTTAGGGTCTTTTATGTAATCCTTGCGTTTTATAAGCCTTATATCATCCTGCTGTAATAAACAGTCGGCAAGCATATATATATCATCTATAAACGGACAGATTACCTTTATCCCAGCCACATCGTTAAGCTCTTCTTCTATTGAGTTGAGCGTTACCGGTAAATTCTTTTTCATCAGCTTTTCTCTGATACTTGCAGGTGACTTCAGTCGGGTTTTAATACTATCAATAGGATTTCGTTCGTGCAAAAGCGAAAAACGCTCGTTAAGCACTCTGAATTTTGTTTCTACCTCTAAAATAGCACAACGATAGCACGACATAAGCTCCTGTATCTTTTCAAGGTCGTTTCGTATTGTAGAAAGTGATGTTTCGTTGATATAATCTGCAATTTCCTCTGCAAGCATACCTGTGCTTTCCTGCTGTGGAAATGTTGTACCGTAAAATGGTATCTGTCTTTCTGAATTTTCCATTAATTATATATCCCCTATTCCCTTTTTCTGATAAAGAAATATCCGTTTATTTTTACATATTATATCAAATATTTACACGATTTACAATTACTTACATTTGTACTATCTGTTAACTTTTTACAAATTTATTCTATACTATTTAGGCTGGTAAGTATTGACAAACCTTACATTTTACCTTAGAATATTATTTGGTTATTGAATATTTTTATGCCTCCTTAGTTAAATGGATATAATAAACCCCTCCTAAGGGTTAGTTGTGAGTTCGATTCTCGCAGGGGGTGCCAAAGACCGAACTATCCGAACATTCTGGTTTACTCAGAGTGTTCGGGTTTTTATTTTATTATTAATTCACACAGAGGTTACACCATACTAAACAGCATTTTTTATACAAAACAGATTTTTTGATTTTTATTTTAAAAAATGATAAAATTGTTGTAACGATTTTAGGGTTTCCTTATCTAATAGTTGAAAGGACGGTGAAAGTATGACTGAATTTGAAAAGCTTTTCAATGAAAATCGGGATTTCGTTTTTAAATATCTTATGAAAATGACGCATGATACTTTGCTGGCTGAGGAGCTTACTCAAGAAACCTTTTTTCGTGCATATATGAACTATGCTTCTCTGCGTAACAAAGAAAAGGCTTCTGTATGGCTTTGCCAGATTGCAAAGAATACATATTATGCGTGGTACAATGAACAAAAGAAAAAAGACTCTCTCGATAGTCTTGAAACAGCAAGCACTGACGAAAGCATAGAAGATGCATTTGTTCAAAAGGAGCTTTCTCAAAAGGCTTTGCGTTGCTTGCATGAATTAGATGAACCATACAAGGAAGTATTTATGCTTTCTGTGTTTGGTGGCTTTTCACTTAAAGAAATCAGTTCAATATTCGGAAAAAGCGAAAGCTTTGCACGAGTGACATTTTACCGTGCAAAACAAAAACTATTAGAAAAAATGAGGTAACATTATGAATTGTAACATTATTAAGGATTTAATACCATTGTATATTGACGGTTGCTGCAGCAAAGAAAGCGAAAAAATCGTGAGTGAGCATATTAAATGCTGTGATGATTGTAAAAGGCTTTTTGATGATATGAATACACCATCTGATACAGTTGTAGTAACAGAAACACCGATAGCTTTCAATAAAATTAACGACTGGAAGGCTTCTGTATTACAGTCAGTTTTACTGTTTCTTTCATTTGCCTTTATTACTATAGGCGTTGCGTTGGAATCAACATCGCCATCTGGATTAATGAATGGCTTCTGGGCAATGAATCTTGTAATACCTGTAACTGGCTTTATGCTCTCTTTGGCAAACTGGTACTTTGTACGAATTTATAAAAGCAGACAACGCTTTTCTACCTGCTCCTTTATTGCTACGCTTAGTATAACAATATGTGCGTACTTATGGGCTGGGGTACATTATGAAATGTCACTTTTTGAAATTCTGGGTGGACTAAGCTTTATGGAATCTTTAGAAACTGTGACAGCTGTTATGTTCTTTAACGGAATTGGTATCACTCTGACAGCAGGGCTTTGTATACTGTCTAAGGCTCTATCAAACAGGTATGCTAAAATGCTAGGAAAGGAATGACGAGTTCCGTATGAAAAAGAATCTATCTTTTTTTATACGCTTGCTATTTATTATGACTATTCTATTGCCAGCAGGAGCTTTGTTATCTGCTTGCTTTGGATATACCTTTAAGCTTATAAGCACTTCAGCATTTGCCGTTGCTATTGCTTTTTTGTCTGTTTGTGTGGTTGTTTCAGACACAGTCTGCAAAGACTCGGTTGAAAACAAAACCGATAATTTATTACTACTACTCATCACTCCACTAGCTTTAATAAACGCAGTTTTTTATCTGTTTGAAGCTCCTGATATTTTTGTAGCTGTAAGTGTATCGGCTTCGATAATATGTTGTTGTATTTTAACGGTAAGGCATAGCAATCCCTTTGCTCTTAAAATTACAGCTTTAATATTATCTGCACTGATGGTATTACCTGTTGGATTTTTTACCTTTATTGCATTGTTTTTCGGGAATCTGGAAAGCAGTACAATTTTAAAAACTATAGAATCCCCTTCTGGCAAATATTACGCACAGGTTATCAACAGTGACCAAGGTACATTGGGTGGAGATACCTTTGTTAATGTATACGAAAAAGGTGGAATAAATTTAGTTCTTTTTAAAATCGAAAAGAAACCACAAAGAGTATACACCGGTGGTTGGAATGAAGCTTTGCAAATCCATTGGAAAAACCACAGTTGCCTGGTAATCAACTCTGTTGAATA
Source organism: Acutalibacteraceae bacterium (assembly GCA_036301785.1). Taxonomy (GTDB): domain Bacteria; phylum Bacillota; class Clostridia; order Oscillospirales; family Acutalibacteraceae; genus CAG-964. The sequence goes on from JAXJDU010000376.1 coordinate 8,214, forward strand.
TCAGATTGAATAACACACAGAAATATCATTAACAACTTAAAATACAGCACTCAACACACTGTTGTAACCGATTCTCTGATAGCCTTGCAAAGTAAAACAGCATAAAATCGGCTACATCAATACATCTCAAAAATAATAATCCACACTAAAAAATCCCCTGTTTTAAGGGGATTTTTTATATTATTAAATTTTTATAGAGCATGCTTGCAACTTAATAGCCCTTAGAAAAATCGATAACATTCTTTTTAGGCTTGTTGTTTTTATCCAGCTTTATATTTTCGCAGAATATATCGAGTATTCTTTTGCGTGTATACATATTTTCTGCCCAGCTTATACCAGAAATATGTGGTGTTAATATTACATTTTCCATATTTCTTAGTGGGTGATTTTCTGGCAAAGGCTCGGGGTCTGTAACATCAAGCACTGCACCTTTGAGTAGTCCGTTTTGCAAAGCCTTTGTCAGCTCATCTGTATTTACTATAAATCCTCGGCCAACATTTACAAATATTGCGTTTTTCTTCATCGCTCTGATTCTGTCTGCATTGAACATTCCTCTGGTTTCGTCTGTGCCTGGTAGTGCTACAACAATTACATCTGCTGTTTTCAGCTGTAAATCAAGCTTATCTGCTGTGTATATTTCATCAAATGGCAACTGCTTATTATCAAAAGTACGACATATTCCCACTGTATATGCTCCAAAGCAGTTAAGCTTTTTGGCTGTTTCCTGTCCGATATTTCCTGTGCCAAGAATCAGCACCCTTTTCCCCTCCAGTGTGTCATCGTCCTTAATTTTATTCCAGCCACCATTCTGCATTTGCAGACGATACTCAAACAATTTCCTGTACAAAGCAAGAATTCCAGAAATAATATATTCTGAAATAACACAACCATACGCACCTGAAGCACTTGTAACTGTAATACTTACAGGAAAATCAATAACTGAAGTGTATTTATTAGCACCTGCCCATGTCATCTGTATCCATCTGAGATTTTTCATAAGCTGAATTGTGCTGTACGCTGGCTCGCCAAATACCACATCTATATTTTCACAACAATCGCTTTTTATAAGCTCGTCCTCATTATCGAAAAACAAAACCTTATCATTACCATCAACTGATGATAAAATCATAGCTTTCTCGATTTCTAAGCATTTTTTTGTTATAGCAAAAGTTCGCAATTAAATCACCTTTCTATAGTCGATGTTATTCATTGATTTTAAGTTTGTTAATACATAGCATATATTTTAGCATATAGCTATTACAATTGTAAACATCATGTTTTTTATTACGGAATTTATAGTTACCCATTGAATTTAATAATAAAATATGTTAATATAAGCACAGTAAGGTAATAAATTATAAATAATCCTTTATTGTTACACAAGTTAAAACATTATTAAATTTTATATAACAAAATTCTAAATATTATTGTTTTATTTAAATAATTTTTAGATTACAGAGGATAATATTATGCTAAAAAAACAATCTGTTTCTGTCGATGTTTCAAAAATGCGAGATTCAAACATTGAATTATTTCGCATTATATCTATGTTCCTCATTATTGCACACCATTATGTTGTTAATTCCGGATTACTTGGCGATGGACCTATATCTTCAAACCCCACAGCACCAACCTCGTTATTCTTACTGATATGGGGTGCCTTTGGTAAAATTGGTATTAACTGCTTTGTACTCATTACTGGTTATTTTATGTGTAAAGCTAATGTATCAGCCAAAAAGTTTTTCAAGCTTATATTTGAAATATTGTTTTATCACATTGTAATTAATAGTATATTCTTGATTAGTGGCTACACTTCTTTCTCTCTCAGGTCATTATTGGATTTTGTAGTGCCGTTCAGAACTGTTGACTGTAATTTTATTGGTACATATATGCTATTTTTCTTATGTATGCCGTTTTTAAATATTCTTATTAATAACCTTAACGAAAAGCAACATGTCCGTTTGATTTTATTATCCACATTCATTTATGTATTCTTTCGTACAATGCCACTTTTCAGAGTGACTATGAATTATATTTCCTGGTATATAGTGCTATACTTTACTGCGTCTTATATCAGACTATATCCAAAGCAGATATTTACAAAAACTAAGTTTTGGGGAATTTCTACTGGCGTATGCATTGTATTTTGTGGCTTGTCGGTGGTTCTAAGTGCCTGGATAAGCACAAAAATCAATAGAGATGTATCGTACTTTTTTGTAATGGATGCAAATACCTTGCTGGCATACTTAACAGGCATATGTTCATTTATGTTCTTTAAGAATATAAAAATAAAACCAAGCAAGCTTATCAATACAATTTCGTCTACCACCTTTGGCGTATTATTAATTCATGCCAACAGCGACACTATGCGTATCTGGCTATGGAAGGATACATTAAAGAATGTAGAAATGTACAGCTCTGACTGGGTATACCTACATGCAATTTTATCTGTTACCATTATTTTTATCGTATGTTCAATTATTGAGCTTATGCGTATTCGTTTTATTGAAAAACCATTTTTTGTTTTCTTCAATAAACATTACGATAAAATAGCTGGCAAATGCTTAGCTTTAGAAAACAAGCTTTGCGAAAAATTTAAAATTAAAGACTGATATACTTAAACATATTCATCTGATTACTATAAAACCATCAATAAAATTCCTGACCCCAACCTACAGCATTGTAAGTTGGGGTTAGTTGCAATATAAGCAATCCTTAACAAAACCCAGTTAATTTTTTACCATTGGTATAGCTTTATTTTTTAATTTGCATAAAAGCACTCTACAGCACAATTATAAGCCTTTATGCTGTTTTTATAGGTAATTTATATGTCGGATAATCGCAATAAATAGCTATTATTAATAATATATGTGCATTGACAACTTTTGCTATATAATGTAAAATTATATAGGTCTAAATATATTTTGAAAAAGGAGAAGCTTATGAGAAAGTTTAAATATGTTATTGTTTCTACTAAGCTTAACAATGGTGGTGCTATAGCATTACACGCATTATGCAAGAATTTAAGCGAGCTTGGCGAAGATGCTAAGATTTTTTATTACAATAAGGGCTGTAACGAAAACAACAGATTAAGCACCTGGATATATACAACAGCTGTTGTAGTCAAAGATATTATTCAAAGTATATTTGTATTCAAGAAAGATGAAAACAATAAAATTTATATAAAACGAAAGTTAAGTTATTTACCTAAATGCAGAAGAAAGTTCTTCCCCTTTGTAGAAAAAAACACTATTGTTCTTTATCCTGAGATTATTACAGGTAACTTTCTTAACGCTAAAAAGGTTACAAGGTGGCTTTTATTTCACAACAAGCTTTTCAGCCAGGACGGTGACAAAACCATAGGGTATGATAAAAACGATTTATTTTTCTGTTACAGAGATGTTTTTAACGATGAGAAGCTTAACCCTGAATGTCGTAAGCTATCAATGAACTATTTCGATTTTGATACATATAAACGATATAACTATGAACAAAGAAGTGGTAAATGCTATATTGTTCGTAAGGGTATAAACAGAAGTGACTTGCCAAACGAGTTTGATGGCCCTGTAATTGATGATCTTCCAGAAAGCGAAAAGGTTAAATATTTTAACAGCTGTGAATACTGCATAAGCTACGATACACAAACTGCCTACTCACAAATAGCAGCTATTTGTGGATGTATTTCGGTAGTTGTGCCTGAAAAAGGTAAAACACGAGATGACTACAGAAAACATACTGGTAGATTTTGTGATTCTGGCTATGGACAAGCCTTTGGCTTTGTTGATGAGGAAATAGAGTATGCTAAAACCTCATCTGCCAAGCTGGTAGAGGCTGTTAAAGATATAGAGAAAGAATCACTTGAAAGCACAAAGAACTTTATTGAGGAATGCGAAAAATACTTTGATAGGATGTAATTTCTTATGGCAAATGTAATAATCATTGGTACAGGTGGCCACGCAAAGGTTGTAGCCGATATTGTAAAACTCTCTGGTGATAGCATAACTGGTTTTTTTAACGACATTGAATCTACAGGAACATTTTTGGGTTACCCTGTGCTTGGTAAGACTGATGTATATGAAAAATACCTTGATAATAAGTTTATTATTGCTATCGGGAGTACAAATGCGAGAATAGCTATTTCTGAAAAACTTAAAAATGCAGAATGGTACACTGCTATTCATCCTACTGCTGTTGTATCTTCTATCGGCACTGCTATCGGAGAAGGCTCTGTTGTATGTGCTAATGCTGTTGTTAATCCTTGTGCATCTATAGGCAAGCACTGCATTATAAACACTAACTCGTCAGTTGAACACGACAATACCATTTGTGATTATGTGCATATTTCGGTTGGTACTAAACTGGCAGGTAATGTTACTGTTGGCAAAGGTACATGGGTTGGAATTGGTGCAACAGTAAGCAACAACATTTCAATATGCGACAACTGTATGATTGCTGCTGGTGCTGTTGTAGTTAATAATATAAGTAAATCTGGTACATATATGGGGGTTCCTGCCAGATTATATAATAAAGATTAAATTATATAAGCAAAATATTTTTTAGGAAGGTTTTATTATGGAGAAAATATTGGTTACACAATCATCTATGCCTGATTTAGATGATTACATAAACGAAATTAAGGATATCTGGGATACACGATGGCTGACAAATATGGGCAGCAAACACCAGAGATTGCAGGCACAGCTAAAGGAATATCTTGATGTTGAGAATATCGACCTTCTTACAAATGGTCATATGGCTTTAGAGATTACGATACAGGCTATGGGCTTAACTGGAGAGGTTATAACTACACCATTTACATTCGCTTCAACGACACACGCTATTGTTCGTAACGGCCTTACCCCTGTTTTTTGTGACATTAATCCAGACGATTACACCATTGATGTAACAAAGCTTGAGGCACTGATTACAGAAAAAACCTCTGCAATTATTCCTGTTCATGTATATGGCAATGTATGTAATGTTGAAGAAATTGAAAAAATCGCAAAGAAGCACAACCTTAAGGTTATATACGACGCTGCACATACATTTGGTGTTAAATATAAAGGAAAGGGTATTGGTTGCTTTGGCGACGCTTCCTGCTTCAGCTTTCACGCTACAAAGGTATTTAATACTATTGAGGGTGGTGCTGTATGCTTTAAAGACAAAGCACTGACTGACGAAATTTATAATCTTAAAAACTTTGGTATAAGAGGCCCTGAAACTGTAAGTGGTGTTGGTGCTAATGCTAAGATGAATGAATTTTGTGCTGCAATGGGACTTTGTAATTTAAAGAATATCGATGAAGAAATTTCAAAGAGAAAAGCTGTTGTAGAACGATACAGAGAGCATTTGCTTGGTGTTGAGGGTATCAAGCTCTCACCTGTTCAGGATGATGTTATATCTAACTATTCATACTTCCCTATAGTAATCGACGAGGAACTATTCGGCAAAAATCGAAACGATGTGTTTAATGCACTTTCAGAAAATGGTATATATTCAAGAAAGTATTTTTATCCATTAACTAATGCATTTGACTGCTACTGTGATAAATATGATGTTAATGATACACCTGTAGCATTAAAAATAAGCTTAGGTGTGCTAACACTGCCATTATATCCAGATTTATCACTGACTGATGTAGACAGAATCTGTAATATAATTTTAAGCAAGTAAATATTTATAACTGATTTAAGGACAATCTATTTTTATAAATAGGTTGTCTTTTTTTGTAAATTGGAATTTGTCGGTTAGTTACGCACAAACCAAAACTTAAAAGTTTTGATTAAACTTTTTCAAAAGTTTATGGGTCGAGGGCAAAGCCCTCGTGGGATTTTAAAGGGCA
>JAXJDU010000377.1:0-4282 GCA_036301785.1 Acutalibacteraceae bacterium
CTATGAGTTAAAGGGTTTCACCCTTTAAAATCCCACAAGGGCTTTGCCCTTGACCCACCAGCCTTTAAAAAGGCTGGACCTAAACTTTAAGTTTGGGTTTGTGCGTAAACTACAATTTACCTAAAAATAAAGCTTAATAAAAACAAAAACACCACAAAGCTATTTAAAGCTTTGTGGTGTGATTTTTAAGAAATCCCGCCTGACCGTTAGGTGTTAATTATAACCTGCCTACTAATCATAGCCAGGTGGGTGCCTACCCAATAGCATTACTACTCCCAACTTCCATGTAAAACATGGGAGGTCTGCAAACAGCTACCGGAGTTACGGCTCCCTTAAATAAAAGTGTAGGGTTATATGAACACCAAAGACGCATCAGGCAGGGGGAAAGCTTAATTGATAATTATAGTTTAATCAATAATTAGCCGATTATTCTTCCTCGCCGAAAATTTCTTCAAAATGCTTTTCGAAAGTAGCAGCCAGCTCATCAAGCAGAGTTTCGTCCTCAACCTCAAGCAGAAGCTCCTCGCCATCTTCCTCTACTGTCTGGAAGATGTAATACTCACCATCGTCCTCAACCTGGTCCTGAGCATCGTCGTATACAGGTAGAAGAGCATAGTAAACATTACCGTCTTTCTCGATACTGTCGATAATTTCGAAAGTATGCTCAACATTTTCGTCATCTAACAGAGTTATTAGATCTGCTTCATATTCATTGTTCATTTATATCATTCCTTTCATTTCACTAATGTTATTTTAACCATTTTGACTAATTAAGTCAAGAGTTTATTCATTAAAATTATAATATTTTTGAAATTTCGTTAAAATGAATAAATATATAAAAACTTTCAAGAAAATTAAAAAAATGTATTGACTTTAACGAAATACATGGTATAATGTAATTGAAATAAAGAAAGAGGTACAGTCCAATGAGATGATTAGTTTTAACCAGCATAATTTAACAAAGAGGTATAGTCCAATGAGATAACTACTTTTAATCAGGATAATCTTACAAAGAGGTACAGTCCAATGAGATAATTACTTTTAACCAGCATAATCTTACAAAGAGGTACAGTCCAAAGAAGTAATTTGATTTTACCGATGATTTTAAATATTATAGAAGAGGTACAGACCGATGTATAGTTTTTGGGATAATCTACAAAAATAAATCGCAGGGGATAGTCCAATGTAATATTTAAGCATTCTATAGCAAATCTTTAGTGAAAGGGGCTTAGTCTTATGGGCGAACAGGAACCTAGATCATCAACTGGCTTTTGCCGTATGGCGACAGCCACAATGTATAGCTAAAGCAAAGTATATCGTACATAAGTAAAAAACATAAGCTTAGAAAGTAATTGTAGACGCACCTGCATATTATGTTTATCTTAGCTTTGATTTTAAAAGTTACATCTTAATGGTTGGGATATATATGCACAGGCTATATATTAACCTTACAACTGAATATGGATTGGGTAATGTAATTAATTTTACATGTTAACCAGATTGTTTTTTGTAATATACAAAAATGGCTTCTTAATTGCGAAATGCGATTATGGTACAACAACTGGTTGTGCATAAAGTGAAGCATTAAGGGATATACGATAATTCGTTGACCGATGGTTTGCGGTGGTAAAAATTCGTTGCCAAATGTACATTTTGTGTATTCTATTAGATTATTAAGTTTCATAAAATATATAGACCGATAGCTCGTTGCTACCGGTCTTTTTTTGTGTGCCTATAGCCGATACTTAACACCATTTAAATTAAATGCAGAAACTCTTCAAACTTGTTTTTACTGTATTTCATACTGCGTACTGGCATAATGTTACAGCCTTTTAAACGGTGTTAGTATTTGTCAGAAGAAAATCTGTGAGAAATATTTTCGGAGTTTTTAAACAGTTTTAAATTACTGCTCCTGCTTTCTGTCTCTTATTAAATTTCTTTGCTGATTAAGTAGCTTCCAGTCAGCTCTTATAGCTACATCTCGCATACTAAACAGCTTAAAAGGTGCAAGTGGCATTGTGTATGGTACACCTAAAACAGACTTTCCACACATATTTACAGCCACTACACAGAAAAGCAAAACAATACCCCATATACCAAAAAATCCTCCGGCAAAAATAAAAACAACTCTTAGCACACACATCTGAGGGTAAAGTGTTGGTATTACATAAGAAGCAATAGCAGTCAGTGCAACAATCAGAAGCGTTGGTGCACCGATTAAACCTGCACTTACTGCTGTATCGCCAATTACCAGAGCACCCACAATGCTCACGGCGTGTCCAAGCGTTTTAGGCAAACGCAAACCAGCCTCACGCATAATTTCATACATAAATAGTACAAGTAAAATTTCCGTTATCAGCCCGAATGGTGTACTGCCTATAGAGGTTGCAACCTTGTTTAATATTTGTTCAGGGAAAAGCTCAGGGTTAAATAATGCAAATGCTGTATATAACCCAGGAAGTAAAGAGGCTATAAAGAAGCAGATGTACTTAATCATTCGTATTAATGTTGCGTAATATGGCTTATAGGAGTAATCCCCCATAGTCTGAAAATTTTCTACAAATAAATATGGGATTATCAGGGCTGATGGTGTACCGTCAATAAGTATAGCTATTCTACCCTCGTTAATTTTGCCACTAACAGTATCAGGTCTTTCTGTTACACCAACGCCACTGAATATAGAATGATCATTTTTATCCTCAAGATAGCTTACCAGATAACCACTTGCAAGCACATTGTCAAGGTCTGTTTCTTTCAGCTTTTTTCTCAGTTTTTCTAATATAGATTCACTCACAGCATTTGTAAGGTAGCAAAGGCAGATATCAGTTTTGCTTACTCCACCTAAGGTCATAGTTTCAAATTTTAAATCAGGATTCTTGATTCGTCTGCGTATCAGTGTCATGTTAATTCTGAGTGGCTCCACAAGACCCTCACGACTTCCTCGCTCTGACGCTTCGCTTTCGGGCTCAGATACACTTCTGAAGCTGAAACCCTGTGCACCTATAGATAAAGCAGTGCTACAGCCATCTATAAGCAGTATGGCAAAGCCAGACATCATAAACTGCATTATTTTTTCATGAACATAAACCCTCATGATTTCTGACGAAGCCAGCACAGATTTTTCAATATATAAAAAAAGCTCCATTTTTTCTACAGCAGGGTAGCTGTGTGTTAATAACGGATTAAGCACAGTAAGAGAAAGTGTATCTTTGTTACACATGCCTTCCATTGTGATTATTGCACACCTTACATTATTTACCGTAAGATATCTTACGGTAAAGTCAGCAGAGCCATTAAATTTATCCTTTAAATAGTTTATGTTATTATCAAGAACATCTCCGATATGCGTATATTCTGTGGTTGTTACTGGATTTTTTTTGTCAGCATAAAAGTAGTTTTTAAAATACCCTGTAATACTGTTCATAATATCATTCCTTTAAAAATTATTATTAATAGCTTTTCCAGAATTTAAATCAATAATGTATATTTATATTTCTAAGGAACAAAATAGTAAAAGAAACCGAGGTGGTAGCTTTGACAATTTCTGTAATAAGAACAATAGTGCTTTATGTGGTTGTATTGATTATGATGCGAATAATGGGCAAAAGACAAATAAGCGATTTGCAAACAAGCGAGCTGGTAGTAACACTGCTTATATCAAATATAGCTGTTATCCCAATGCAGGATACATCGTTGCCGTTATTAAGTGGTGTTGTGCCGATTTTACTTCTGGTAGCCTGTGAGGTTATTCTAAGCTGGGTAATGCTTAAAAACAGCTCATTCAGAAGCTTAATCTGTGGTAAGCCACAGATAATAATTGATAACGGTACTCTTAACCAGAGTAAAATGAGGATTCTGCGTATAAGCACAGAGGACCTGATGGAGCAGCTAAGACAAGCTGGAGTGTTTACACTTACAGATGTGAAATATGCGATTGTAGAAACTAACGGAAAGCTGAGTGTGCTTAAAAAGCCAGAAAAAGAAAGCGTTACAGCCGAGCAGATGAGAATTACAGATTATAGCGACGATTTTGAGGTTGTTATAATAAGCGATGGTGAAATTGCCGAGGGCTCAATGTCAGTTTTTGGTATAACACAAAGCTGGGTTAATAAAATCCTTAAAAAGAATAAGATTGATTTAAAAGATGTTTTTATTATGACGGTAAACTCAGAGCGTAGCTATAATATTATCAAAAAGGACAGATAGAATGAAAAGAATAGTAACTTCAATAGTGATTTTTCTGTTGCTTATATCGCTGTCGGTTTTTGAAACAGTATATATA
>JAXJDU010000378.1:0-4399 GCA_036301785.1 Acutalibacteraceae bacterium
ATAGTAAGGTTCCTGTTGTTTTAGATGCAGATTCACTTAATTCTATTGCAGATAATCTTGATATTCTTACAGAGGCAAGCGTGCCGGTAGTTATTACACCACACCCAGGAGAAATGGCACGACTTTTAAATACTAAGATAGATGTTATACAGAAAAACCGTCTTACAGTAGCAGTTGAGTTTGCCAGGAGGTACGATGTAATAGTGTGCTGAAGGGTGCTTACACAGTTGTGGCACATCCAAAGGGTAAGGTTACAATTAACCCTACTGGCAACAAGGGTATGGCAAAGGCTGGCAGTGGCGATGTGCTTGCAGGAATGATAGCTGGTATGCTTGCACAGGGAATGGCACCATTCAGTGCTGCTGTAAGTGGTGTGTATTGTCATGGCTATGCTGGTGACCTTGCACAGGAAAAGTACGGAAGCATAAGCATGCAGGCTACCGACATAATAGAAATGATACCAGCAGCAATAAAAAATATTTTTATTTAATCAATAAAAGCATATGGGCAAGCTGTTATACAGTGTGTGCCTATATGCTTTTTAAGCGTTTTTCATATTTATTTAACGAGGTGCAAAGTATGGTTGTTCATCCGATTAAGCCTGTGTATAATAAAGAATCAAGAATTTTAATTCTGGGTAGCTTTCCGTCTGTAAAATCACGGGAAGAAAATTTCTTTTATGCTCATGCTCAGAACAGATTCTGGAGGGTACTGTCTGCTGTGTTTGAAGTGCCTGTGCCACAAACAGTTAACGAGAAAAAAGAGCTTTTGTTATCCTCAAAAACAGCGTTGTGGGATGTGGTGTATCAATGTGAGATTGTGGGTAGCTCAGACAGCTCTATAAAGCAGGTAGTGCCATGTAATCTGCAAGAGATATTTGACTGTGCAGATATAGAAAAAATCTTTTTAAATGGAAAAACAGCTGAAAAATACTACAATAAATATCAGCGACATCTTAGCGATAAAGAGGCAGTCTGCCTGCCGTCAACATCTTCTGCCAATGCTATGTATACGCTTGAAAGGCTTATAGATGAGTGGAAAATAATCAGGCTGTAATTATCAGAAACAGCAAAGAAAAAAACCCGACACCATAAACGGTGTACGGGTTTTTCTGCACAGTAATTTGTGAAATAAAAAATAAAATTAATCTTTAAATATTAAGTCTTATCTAATATAGCATTTAAAATCAACAAAGTAATTCAAATGCAGTCTGGTATTATATAATCTATAAAAATTAAAAAGTAAAATTATCTTCTGTTTTCAAAACACTCTTTGCAAAATACAGGTCTGCCTTCAGTTGGTTTGAAAGGAACCTTAGTTTCGCAACCACACTCAGCACATACAGCGTCAAACATCTCTCTTGCAGGACGGCTGTTGTTCTTGCGTGCATCACGACATGCCTTGCATCTCTGTGGTTCGTTTACAAAACCTTTCTCAGCGTAAAATTCTTGCTCGCCGGCTGTAAACACAAATTCGTTGCCACAGTCTTTGCAAACTAAAGTCTTGTCTTCGTACATGGGGAATACCTCTCTTAAAATAAAAAATTTTGTCCCGAAACGGAGTTGCACCGTTGCCTTTGCTTTATCGCAACGCTCTGCTGGTAAGCTATGCAGGACATATATCTAACTGAATAAATTAACCCTTTAGCTTTTTTCTGATTCGCTGAATAGCGTTGTCTATCGACTTTACATCAGAATTAAGTGCTTTTGCTATCTGCTGATAAGAGTTACCTACAAGATAGTAAGACAAAACCTTATACTCCTTTACAGATAACAGACTTTTAATACGATTTATAGTAACCGTGTAATTTTCTCGCTCTATTATTTGCTGCTCGGGTGTACGCTTATCCTTTAGCTGTGTTGAATCCTCGCTGTCAAGATAAATTAAAAGCTCGGTCGGAATATGCTTTTTGCCGGTGTATTTGTTGGCACCTGTGTTTATTCTGTTATCAATGCATTTGTAGGCGTAGGTTCTGAATGATGTGTTGCGATTAAACTCGTAGGTTTGTGCAGCACTCCATAAGCCCAGCAAGCCCTCCTGAATAAGGTCATCAACATCTGCTACAGTGCGATATTTCTGAGCCTTGGCATTAATAGCAGGAAGATATTTATCCACAAGCTGTTCAAAGGCACTTTCGTTACCTGTCTGTATATCTTGGATAAGCTTTTCGTCTTCGCCTGGGTGTCTGGCGTTTTTGCAGTAATCAGATTCCATTATTTTCACCACACACTTTACAGCTAAAATACTATCGAGATTATCATACCTTAAACAAAGCAAATAGTCAATTAAATATAGTAAAAAAAATAAAATTTTTTTGCTGGATAAATAATAATTGTATCTATATGACAAAAAACGACATAATTTCTTGTGCAAAAAACCGTTTAAAAAGATGTGAATTTTGTTGTCAGCAGAAAATAACTATGTTAATATTATATTATATAGAAGAAATGGGGTGCTTTTTATGGTGTGTAGCAGCAACAGTATGGGTATATTGGGACTGGAAACCTTTATGGTGAAGGTTGAGGCTGATGTAGCTATGGGATTTCCAGCGTTTGATATTGTAGGCCTGCCTGATACATCTGTAAAGGAATCGAGGGACAGAGTAAAATCTGCACTGAGAAATTGTGGCTTTGAAATACCAGATGGTAAAATTACTATAAATCTTGCACCGGCTCATATAAAAAAAGAAGGCTCGGTGTATGACCTGCCTATATTAATGGCATTGCTTAAATTAAGTGGCCAGCTTATGGCAGATATTGATGACAGTGTTTTTATAGGCGAGCTGTCACTTTCGGGAGAGGTGCGTAGCGTTACTGGTGTGTTGCCTATGGCTATAAAGGCAAAGGAAGAAGGCTATAAGAGTATTTATGTGCCTTATGTCAATAAAAACGAAGCAGCCATTGTAAAGGGGATAAATGTTTATCCCGTCAGCAATCTTAACGAGCTGTTTGAGCATTTGTGTGGCAGGTGTTTTATTGAGTGTGCAAGGGTAGAAGAGAATACTCACGAAAGCCCGATAATCTTACCAGATTTTTCACAGGTAAAGGGACAAGCCGAAGCTAAAAGAGCAATAGAGATTGCTGCTGCAGGTATGCATAATATTTTGCTTGTAGGCACACCTGGCTCTGGTAAAAGTATGCTAGCCAAAAGAATACCATCTATATTGCCGGATATGACCTTCGAAGAATCTATAGAAACAACAAAAATACATTCTGTAGCTGGCCTGCTAAGCTCAGGTGGTGGACTTATAACAACACGACCATTCCGTTCTCCACATCACACAGTTTCTGCTGCTGGCTTGTCGGGTGGTGGCACTGTGCCAAAGCCCGGTGAAATTTCACTTGCCCATAACGGTGTACTGTTTTTAGATGAGCTACCAGAATTTACCCGACCAGCAATGGAGGTTTTGCGTCAGCCACTTGAAAATGCAGAAATTACAATTTCACGAGTAAGTGGTACGCTTTCGTACCCTTGTGATGTTATGCTTGTTGCAGCTATGAATCCTTGTCCTTGTGGCTATTACGGACACCCTACACGAAGCTGTATATGTAATCACAATGCAGTTACACGCTATGTGTCTAAGGTGTCGGGGCCGTTGCTAGACAGAATTGACATACATATAGAGGTACCACCTGTTGAATTTGCAGATTTAACCTCTGACCAGCTCGAAGAAAGCTCAGCAGAGATAAAGAAAAGAGTAAACGCTGCAAGGCTTATTCAGCAGGAGAGATATAATGGCACTGGTGTTAAATGCAATTCGGGCTTAAATGCAGCAATGCTTAATAAATGTTGCCCTATGGACGACAAGGCACAGGCTTTGCTGGGCAAGGCATTTGAGAAAATGGGACTTTCTGCAAGAGCGTACGACAGAATACTTAAGGTATCCCGTACAATAGCAGACCTTGACAAAAGCGAGGTTATAAAATCCCGTCATATAGCCGAGGCAGTGCAGTACAGAAATTTAGACAGAAAGTATTGGGGTAACAGGTAGGCACATATATTTTATGTGATGGAAGTTAAAAAAGCAGTAATTTTTGGTCTAGGTATTGTTGCTACAGGGCTTGGAATTGCAAAGGTTGTTTCTGGTAAAGCACCTGCAAAATTTAGTACAAAGTGGTTTGAAAGTTTGTCTGATGCCGACCTTAATGCGGAACGAGAAATTGTGAGAAAGGCATATTGTTCATCTGGTGAAGATTTTAATTTAGCTGTCCGATTGCAGAATTTGTTAGGACTGTTTGATAAGGAATTAAGTAAAAGAGCATGGGGAGGCCGTACTGATTATGGTTTCCCGGTGCATAGTGAACACGGATGGCATTTGCCAAGTAAGGATTAAAATTAAGGATAATGAAAATTTGAAGTTTACGCACTGTAAAATACTTTTGACACGGCTAAAATGGAC
>JAXJDU010000379.1:0-1778 GCA_036301785.1 Acutalibacteraceae bacterium
AAGCAACATCAGCTTGCGTTTGATTATATATTCGGCAGTTCTTACGCCTTTTGTGTCTTCAACAATTGTGTCACCTGTTTTGGTGTCTTTATAGACAAAATCAGCATAATAACTGCACTCTCTTTCGAGTAGCTTCTTGTCCATGTCACGCTGTGCAGGGATAAGAAGAAACTTAACCTGTCGTTCTAAGCCTATTATTTTTCCCGCTTTCTGCAAAGCTAACAGCTCTGTATATCGCTTGTATTCTTTTTTACTGTCGAAAATCTCGCCATTGTGGGTTATTTTCTTATTGTGGTATTTAGAATCTTTCGTTCTCGGTTTCCTCAACCTTTTACACTCCCTTTCTAAATGCACCTGCACAGAAATCTATGCAGGTGCATTTGTTTTAATTAAAATGGTAAATCGTCGCTATCTGGTAATTCTTCAAAATCGTTTTGTTCGTAAGCCATTGGCTGTGGTGCAGGTGAAGGCTGAGTGTTATTCTTCTCTCGTTTATCACCAGTGAAGAATACATTATCAGCAACAACCTCAGTAACATAACGGTTATTGCCGCCTCTGTCCTGATATGCTCTGGTCTGCAACGAACCCTCTAAGGCTATCAGCTGGCCCTTAGCGAAATACTTGCATATAAATTCAGCTGTATTTCGCCAAGCAACTACACTTATGAAGTCTGATTGCTTGTCTTCGCCTTGCTTACAATAATTACGGTCTACTGCGATATTAAAGCTTGTTACAGATACACCTGAGCTTGTTGTTTTCAGCTCTGGTTCGGCAGTTAGTCTGCCCATTAAAACTACTCTATTCAACATAACCTATCACCTCTTAGTCAGGTACAACCTCGGTTACTTCGCCTGTTTCTTTATCAACTGCGATAACCTCTTCACCGGCTGTGTCTGTTGTTTCCTCGTATGTATCCTCATAGTCTGCCTGTATCACATTGATACTGCCCTTGTCGTCTTCCTGCATAATCTGTGTAGTTTCATCTGCAATTGTGCCTTTTACGAAATCAGAACGAACAGGAGCATATTTAAGCACCTTTTTCAGGACTGTTTTCTTCATCATTTCCTCTGGGTTGCTTTTCCAAGGGGAGCTATCAAATGACTTGCTGTACTTTCTACCGTGAGCCATAGCATCCTCAACGCTCATTACCTCAAAGCCATAACCACCGTTATTCAAACGATATAAAGCATACACCCACACAGCTTCGCCTTTATCACGCATGCAAGGCTTGTGCTTCAGCTTGTTTTCAAGACCGTATTCAAACTCAAATTCGTCATTTTCGTACACGATATGAGCTTCAATGTTCTTAACCTCTCCTGAACGGTTGCAAAGGTCAATCAAACCCTTGTAGCCACTCTGGAATTGACACTCTTGATGTTTGGTTTTACCGTTATAATACGGAATCAAGTAAGCCTGTCCCAGTGGTGTATTAGGCTCAAGTCCAAGCTGTGCCGCTGTGAGCAACGCTCCGATAAAGGATTGTGGTGTACACTCTGCAAGCTTAGGTGTTTTTGTGATAGCTGTTATTGCCATTCTTGCAAATCTCTCTGCTGTCATCACACTAGGTAAAGCTTTGGCTATCTCACCCTGGTACATGTCTATATAATGCTTCATAGTCTTCGCCTGATTGTTCGACTGGGTGGTTGCAACCTGCGATTTACTCGCTTTTGCTATTGCTCCTTTTGTATTTGTACTTGTTGCCATTTTTATTGCTCCTTTTCTTCTGTTATTCTTAGCACTCTCGAGCTACTGCTTTTTGCAACAGCTTCGTATATATG
>JAXJDU010000380.1:0-5898 GCA_036301785.1 Acutalibacteraceae bacterium
CTTATATACTGCTTAAAATACAGAGTGCTATAGTATTCCGTCTTATTATGATTTATTAGAAAATCCAGAAAGCTTTATAGAGCTTTGCAATTCAGGCAAAAGCTTTGAGGTAGGTTATCGGTTTGATGAGGAAAACGATATTCGATATTACGATGTGCATAGCATTGCAGGACAAGATGAGCAGGTTTATCTTACACCAGAAATTGTACACAGCTACCGTTGTGAAGATATATGGAAGTTGTATTTGATTTTTGGAGTATTAGGGCTATTGTATTTTGCTTTTGTTGCCATGTCTATATATGTAGGTAGAAATCCAGAAAGGTTCAGTCGCAAATTTGTCAGACTGTTCTTCGATGACCAATATGTAAGATATAAGAAAAATAATTGCTGTAAGAGGTAGTATATGGAAGCTAAATTATATAAGAATATAATAGGTATAGAGAAATTTTATAATTGTTTTCCAGATAAAAACTGGTTTTATTTCAGCGATATTCTGGAATTCAGATACTATAGAAATCACGAAAATTATGAGTGGTATGACGAACTATGTGTTGATTTGAAATTAAGCGACTCAACTGGTGCTGATGTAATTTTACTTATGTTCAGAGGCGTTACCGGTAACGATAATTTTAAAATGTACGATAGAATTTCAGGCTTTGACATAATTAATTTACAGCAACAAAATACTGGCTGGGAAGCACACTATGAGATAATAGATTTTGAAGACTCAAATATTCATTTTTATTGTGATGAAATAGAGGTAAGGGTAATTTCTGTAAACGGTCAGGAGGATAAGCTTGATGTTGAAGCTAAGCCTTAAACATCAACAAAATAGTATAATTTTTATAGGGGGTTGAATTATGAAAATTTCAGAGATTGAAAAAATGCTGACCAATGGCGATTGTTCAGATGAGCTTTTGAGACAATTTAAAACTGCTTTAAATAGAGTACCTGCTTCACACAGATGTCAGCATTGCTATACTACAGCAGTCGGAATGAATCTGAAATTTTCAAATCAAGCAGTTGCTTTAATAGAATATGGCTTAGGCTTTTGCGATAGCTGGTCTGATAAAATGCTTGCGTATTATAATATGGCTGTAATATATGAAAGGTGTAGTGACTACGAAAATGCTCTTTTGTGTTATAAACAAGCATTAAGTGCTGTGCCTATAGATTCAAGTGGTTCACCGAATAAAGCATATGCTCCAGAATATGCGTTTCATATGCTTCGTGTTCAAATGCTAATGAATGGATTTGAATATTCAGATGATTTAAGATACTACTACGAGCTGAGTAACCAAGCCGATGAATTCAGTAAATCCTTTTTGAATAAAACGTTTTACAGAAAGCTTGCCGAAATAATAATTCTAGACCATGACGGAAAAACAGATGAGATGAAAACAGCAATAAAAAAAGCAGATGAAATGCTACAGCCAGATTTTGCTGGCCCGTTGTATTCTTTGTTAAAAAGAAAAAGATATACCGAAACAACAGGTGCTACAAAAGAGGCTTTAAAATTTTTAAAGAATGTAAAAAAGAATAGCTGAAATAAAAACTCCCACAAGCATAATTAAAGCTTGTGGGAGTAATTTTTCGATGAAGAATATTTTCAATTAAGCCTCGTTGTGCTCTCTTGCTTCTCTTTCTTCTTGGCGTTTTAATGCTTTTACTGCAATAGTTTTTAACGCCAGCGAAACGCTTACAGCGAATATAATAAGATAAACTATCATTGCAAGCATTGCACCGAATGCCAGTGAGGTGGAAAATTGTGGTACAATAATAAATGTAATTGAGAATAAACCTAAAAAGGCACATATACAGCTAACCACGCATTTTACACAGCTTGATTTATCAAATGAAGCAAACAGAAATCCTGTTATCGGGATAAGTGCATATACAATAGCAATTATTCCAAGCTTAACCCACTTCATGTCGTTTGTATTCATGCCAAGAATCAGCTCAAGTATAGTTTTGGAATAATACATTCCTGCACCGTCATACATTGCTAAGTAAGGCATAGCCAATAAAAGTATTTCCATCAGAAACAAAACACAAAGAAATAATCTTAGTGGCTTTGTTTTTTTATTTTCTGTACTTCTGAATCCGTTGTTCATTTAAAATCTCCCGTTATCTTATGGTTTTTTCTTTAAAGAGCCAAAGGTTTCTTCGTAATCCTTAATTGCCTGGGCAATAATCTGCTCTGTTTCCTTAGCGTCCCTTACATCTTCAACCTCTGTGTATTTGTCGTCAGTTTCAAGCATTTTATACACAGCAAAGAAATGACACATCTCTTTAAAAATGTGGCTAGGTAGCTGAGAAATATCAGTATAAGCACTATATTTAGGGTCGCTGAAAGGAATAGCTATTATTTTTTCGTCCTTATAGCCAGAGTCAATCATTCTTATATATCCAATAGGATAGCACTGTACAAGTGTACCAGGATAAATAGTTTCACTGCATAATACAAGCACATCAAGTGGGTCAAGGTCCTGTGCAAGTGTGCGTGGAATAAAGCCATAGTTTGCAGGGTATCTTGTAGAGGTGTACAGAATTCTGTCAAGCTTTAATAGGCCAGTATCCTTGTCAAGCTCATATTTACTTTTACATCCCTTTGGTATTTCTATATATGCTTCAAATTTTGATGGTGTAATTCTTTCGGGTTTAATATCGTGCCAAACATTCATATAGCATCCTCCTGAAAAATATGTGTACTTTAAATAAAAACAGATTACACAAATAATTTTAAAATTATTATATCATACAATACTATCCTTGTCAAAAATGTGGATATATAGATTTACAGATTGTTTACAGTTGTACACCTTCTTTTTAGTATCCGTAGTACAAACAGTCATTTATTCTGCTTTTAAAACATACACTTGTATAAAAAAGATAGGATGTGTTTTATATGCGATATGACAACATAGAATATAACGACGAGTGGCAAAGTGTGCCAGTGGTCAGGGCTGAGCCTATAGCGTATGATTATGATGAGCTTGACAACGAGGAGGATTATGATACATACAGTGGTCAGGATAACGACTACAAAGCATTTAAAAAACCAGACAAGAAAAAAACTGGCACACCACAGCCGGTAATAAAGCTTCAGTTTATGCTTAGTATAGCTGTATTGCTGTTAGCGTTTGTGCTGAAAAATTATGGTGGCAGCCTATACACAACGGTAAGTCAGTGGTATTTTGAAAATCTTAATAACTCTCTTGTAGTTACAATGAATACAGAAAGTAATATTTTACCAACCGATACATCGGAAGAAAATAACCAGATTACAGCGAAGCAACAGCAATACGAAGCTGTAACCGAAGCCGTGACAGCACCAGCCACCGAAGCAGTCACCGAAATATCTACCGAATCAGCAACTACAGAGCAAACTCAGGCAACACAGCTATCATCAGAAGAAGCTACAGAAGACCCAACAGAAGAAGTCGAGGATAATAATGAATATTAGGCTGTTTGATGTGCATTTTTATTTATCATATCCGTTTGTAGCACTTGTTACCTTGCTTTTAGTATTTGATGTAAAGGGAATAGTCCTCTGCTGTCTTCTTGCCTCATTTTTTCACGAAATGGGGCATATATTCGCTATGAAGCTTTACGGTACAAAGGTAAACAGCATAGGCTTATCTGTTTTTGATGTTAACATAACCGACACCGGTAAACCCAACCGAGGATTTATTGCTGAAATTATAATTACTGTTGCTGGAGTTTTTGTAAATATTGTGTTGTTTTTACTATGCTGTATAGTGTATAATAGTTTTAATATATATATACTAAGGTGCTTTGCAACAGCAAATCTTACTTTGGGTATATTTAATGCACTACCTATAGATTCTTTAGACGGTGGCAACGCACTGGAAATGATTTTACGCAGGAATTTTTCTGATAAAACAGTATACTTTGTAACCTTGCTGGTTTCAGTTTTATTTGTTATTCCACTTGGATTCATAAGCTTTTTTATTCTTTTAAATTCACCGTATAATTTTACATTTCTGTTTGCTACTATGTATCTTATAGGAGTTATCATTTTTAAACGAAAAAAGAATTTTTAATCGGAGGATAAGCTGTGATAAATAAAGATGTTGAAAAGCTTTTGCTTAAGGTTCAGAAGCCAGGCAGATATGTCGGTGGCGAGATGAACAGCATTATAAAGGATAAAAGCAAGGTTGATGTTCGCTTTGCGTTCTGTTTTCCTGATGTTTACGAGGTTGGAATGTCACACCTTGGTATGAAGATTTTATATAGTCTGTTTAACAGTAAAGAACATATATGGTGCGAGCGTGTGTTTGCACCTTGGATAGATATGGAAGAGCAGATGCGTAAGAATAATATTCCGTTATATGCTCTCGAAAGTGGTGACCCACTGTCTGATTTTGATTTTATCGGTTTTACACTTCAGTATGAGCTTAGCTTTACAAATATTCTGAATATGCTGCAGCTTGGTGGTATTCCTGTTAAATCAGAGGACAGAAAAGAGCTGAAAAATATAGTTTGTGCTGGTGGCCCTTGTGCTTGTAATCCAGAGCCTATTGCAGATTTTATAGACCTTTTCTTTATCGGTGAGGGAGAAGAGGTAGACCTTGAGGTTATGGAGCTTTATCGTGAGTGTAAGAAAAACAACGAAAGCAAGCAGGAGTTTTTAATAAAGGCTGCACAGATAAAGGGCGTATATGTACCATCACTATATAATGTAGAGTATAACGAGGACAATACAATAAAGTCAGTTACACCTACAAATAACGCACCAGAAAAGGTAGAAAAAAGACTTATTATGGATATGGATAATTGCTATTATCCAGACAACTTTGTTGTGCCTATGATAGAAATTGTACACGACAGAGCAATGGAAGAAATTTTCAGAGGCTGTATCCGTGGTTGCAGATTCTGTCAGGCTGGCTTTTTATACAGACCAGTCAGAGAAAAATCTCCTGAGGTTATCAACAGTCAATGTCATACACTGTGTAATAACACAGGCTATGACGAGGTTTCTCTGTCATCACTAAGCTCCAGCGACTATACAAAAATTGAAGAGCTACTGACAAAGCTTACAGATTGGTCAAAGGATGAAAAGGTAAGTATATCATTGCCATCATTACGAGTAGATGGCTTTAATGATGAGATTATCTCTAAAATTAAAACAGTACGCAAAAGTGGATTAACCTTTGCACCAGAGGCTGGCACACAGCGTTTGCGTGATGTTATAAATAAAAATGTTTTAGAGGACGAGCTTATGGAAACCTGCTCAAAAGCATTTAACGGTGGCTGGACAAAGGTTAAGCTTTACTTTATGATTGGCTTGCCTACAGAAACCGACGAGGATGTAGCAGGTATAGCAGATTTAGGACAGAAGGTAGTTAATGCATACTACAGCTGCGAAAACCGTCCAAAGGGTAAGGGTGTAAGCGTTACACTAAGTACATCTAGCTTTGTGCCAAAGCCTTTTACACCATTCCAGTGGGAGCCACAGGATACAGAGGATTCGCTGAAGGCTAAGCAGCAGCTTGTAAAGGATAGCATAAAAACAAAGAAAATCACCTACAATTACCACGATTCAAGCACAAGCTTCTTAGAGGCTGTTTTTGCAAGAGGTGACAGACGACTGTGCAAGGTTATGGAGCTTGCACATGAAAAGGGATTCCACTTTGACGGATGGAGTGATTGCTTCAGCCTTGATAATTGGTTGCAGCTGTTTGAGGAATGTGGCATAGACCCAGCATTCTACGCTAACCGTAGAAGAAGCTTTGATGAGGTTCTTCCTTGGGATCATATTGACTATGGTGTTTCTAAGGAATTCTTAATTAACGAATGTAAAAAGGCATATAATGCCGACACTACTTTTAACTGCCGTCAAAAGTGCAGTAATTGTGGTGCAAATAAATGGAA
>JAXJDU010000381.1:0-9938 GCA_036301785.1 Acutalibacteraceae bacterium
ATCGAAAACCTTATCAATAATTCAAGAAAGTACGCAAAAACAAAGATTGACATTAAGCTTACAAAAGATGATAACCTGATTAACATTCACTTCACCGATTACGGCAAGGGTATCCCAGATAACGATATGCCTTTTATTTTCGATAAATTCTATCGTGGTAAAAATGTAGAAAGTGAGCAAGGCTCGGGACTTGGTCTTTATATAGTAAAATACCTTGTAGAAAAAATGAACGGAAGTGTACTTTTACACAACCATGCAAACAGCTTTGAAGCGATTGTAACACTGCCTGAAAAATAAATTTTTAAAATAAATATTCTTAAGGATTTCTTAATATCTTTTCTGATAGAATATAGCTATCAAATGACGGAGGAATGATGATTATGAAAAATGTAATTCTATCAGCAAAGGGACTTTGCAAAAGCTACGCACATAACGGTGGTCAAAGCCACATTCTGCAGCATGTTGACCTTGATTTGTACGAGGGTGATTTTACAGTAATAATGGGTTCTTCTGGTTCTGGTAAGTCAACACTTCTTTATTCACTAAGTGGTATGGACAGAGCAACAGCTGGTACTGTTACATATGACGGCAAGGATATTGTAAAAATGAAAGAAAAGGAGCTTTCTAAGCTAAGACAAAAGGATTTCGGCTTTATCTTTCAGCAGATGCACCTTGTAAGCAATCTTACACTGTTTGAAAATATTGTAGTATCGGGCTATCTTGATAAAACAAAAACTACCAACGAGGTTAAACAGCGTACTGAAGAGCTGCTTGAAAAAATGGGTATTTCTCATATAAAAACACATCTGCCATCACAGGTATCTGGTGGTGAGCAGCAGAGATGTGCTATTGCGAGAGCAGTTGTTACAACACCAAAGCTTTTATTTGCAGACGAGCCAACGGGTGCTTTAAACAGAAAGAATACAAATGAGGTTTTAAGCCTTCTTACAGACCTGAATAAGGCAGGACAGAGCATTTTAATGGTTACACACGATATGAAGGCAGCCCTGCGTGCAACAAGAATTCTGTACTTTGAGGACGGCAAGGTTATAGGCGAGCTTACACTGCCACCATATAATCCAGACGAAGCAAAAAGCCGTGAAGCACAGGTTAATGCCTGGCTTTCATCAATGCAGTGGTGAGGTGTAACATGGAAATTCTTACTTTACTTAAGGCAAATATTCGCCACAGAAAAGGCTCTTTTGTAAGCATTATAATTTTAATGCTGATAATTTCAATGTCGTTTACTGCTATTATCAGTATTAAGGATAACTGTGTAGACAGTATAGAGAATGCACTCGACAAGGTAAATGCTGCTGACCTGACATTGTTTTTAAATAATGCTACACTTAATGACGAGCTGCTTGATTCAGTAGAGAATCATTCATCGGTAAAGAATGTTGCTATGAGAGAAGTAGTAGCAAGCAGTGGTGCTGAATTTGGCGATAATAAAGACGCCAACAGATGGATGATGACAAAGCTTACTGATGAGTACAGAGTGCTTAATGATTATATGACAGATTACGCTGATGAAACACCAGAGCTTAATAAAGGCGAGATGTATATTTCTCAGGGAATAAACACAAACCTTGGCTGCGACATAGGCGACAAAATCAGGGTTGCTACTATTGCTGGAATATACGAATTTACAATAAAGGGCTTTGTTGTTGAGCCAATATGTGGCAGTATGAACATGGGCTATAAGATTGTTTTTATAAGCGATGAGGATTTTGCCCAGCTTCAGAATAAGGTAATAGAAAATGCTACCGAGGATTTACAGGCTGATTTCAGAATTATGCATATTTATAAGGCTGACGAAAGTATAAGCGACAGTAAATTCAAGCGTCAGCTTAATCTTGATACAGGCATTGTAGATTACGCCTTTGGTTCACTTCAGCAGTCACAGTCCTTTGAATACACAAATATTTTCCCAGATATAGTATTGTCAGTTTTGCTTGTTTTTGTATTCTTCCTTGTAGCTATCGTGTTAATCGTTATGGCTCACAGCATTACAACAAGCATCGAAATGGAGTATACAAGCCTTGGTGTGCTGAAGGCTCAGGGCTTTACTGAAAATAAAATCAAGATGATTTTTGCAGCTCAGTATCTTTTTGCAGAGGGTATCGGTGCAGTTGTCGGCTGGGTGTTAGCTCTGCCATTTATAAAATTTTTCGGAGGTATCTTCCAGCCTATTCTGGCTTTACCAACCGAAAAGAATATATCAGTATTATCAAGCCTGCTGTTTGTTTTATGCATTATTGCAGTTTCAGCGCTGTTTGTTATGCTTGCTACCCGTAAGGTAGGTAAAATATCACCTATGAAGGCTATCTCTGGTGGTAAAAACGATATTCACTTTGACAGCAGATTGAAAGCCCCTGTTTCTAAAAAAGCATTGTCACCAAGCCTTGCTTTAAGACAATTTACATCAAATAAACGCAGCTATATAGGTACAATTATTATCATTGGAATTTTAATGTTCTTTATGATAACAATGAATGTACTTTGCCACTCTATGGATTCTAAAGCTGCTGTTAAGTCTATGGGTATGCCTATGTCAGAGGTAAGCTTTACCTGCAAAGAGAGAATATCTGACGATACTGTAGAGGAAATTGAGAGTGTAATTGAGAAGCACACAGAAATAGAAAATAAGTATTATTTAAACAATATGTATATGTCGCTTAACGGCAGTGAGTATTTATGTAGTGTGTATAAGAATCCTGATTCTATTGTAATGTCAGAGGGCAGATACCCAGAGTATGACAACGAAATTGCAGTTACAGATATTCTTGCCGAAGAGCTTAATCTGAAAACAGGCGATAAGGTAATAGTTTCAAAGCGTGATTGTAAGTCAGAATGTATTATTACCGGTATATGTGTAATCGCAAATGACCTTGGACTTACCTTTGCTATGCCTCTTGAAGCAGCTAAAAAGCTTGGTTTAGAGGATATATTCTACTATGCCTACAGCATTACAGATGTAGCAAAGTGCACTGCTATTGCTGACGAGCTTAACGATAAATATTCAGATATCATTACAGCAACAGCAAACGAGTCAGACCCTACACTTGATATATACACTCTTGTGCTTGACGCAATGACTGCGATAATCTATGCTATTTCTATATTGTTCTCATTGGTAGTAGTGCTGATGGTGTGTAAAAAAGCCTTTTTACAGGAAAGACGAGATATAGGTATTTATAAATCACTTGGCTTTACATCAAACAAGCTTCGTTTACAGTTTGCAGTAAGATTTTTAATCGTGTCTTTAATCGGTTCAGCCGTTGGCTCAGTTTTAAGTGTGCTGTTAACTGAAGATGTACTTACAATGGTATTCAGACTGGTAGGTATAAGCAGCTTTAACGCAAAATTTAATGCTGTATCATTTATTGTACCGATTGCAATTATAGCAGCAAGCTTCTTTGTGTTTGCATATTTTGCATCACGAAAAATCAAAAAGGTAGAAATCAAAGAGCTTGTTGTTGAATAATAAATTATGGTGAATATAATATGTACACCTGAAAAGCTTCAGAAAATGTATAGCGTTATTGAAAATGCAACTGCTATCTGACTATAAAATTAAAGCTTCAAAAACATAATAAACACAAATAGAGGTGCTTCCAGCTTGGAAAGCACCTCTTTTAATATTCAGATATTACAGCTGATTGGTATACATTTTTGTATAGTAGTAGACAAATAGTATACAAAACGCAAATTTTACACATAAATAAAAATCACCCAATAGTAAAAATTGGCTTACTACTGGGCTTTTTGCTGGAGCTGATAAACGGACTTGAACCGTCGACCTACTGATTACGAATCAGTTGCTCTGCCAGCTGAACTATATCAGCAAATTTAAAATATTACATATAAATTTGGAGATATCATACAATAATTCTATTATATAATTTCTTATTTTATAAATCAATGCCTGAAATTCATAAAAATATAGCGATTATTTTTCACAAAATAAGATACTGTTTTAAGTTATAATTATAATATAAATAACAGGAAGTAAAATGGGAGTGTCATTATGAAAGAGTTAGGATTGAAGTTGAAGTGTTACAGAGAAAACTGTGAGCTGTCGCAGCAGCAGGTTGCAAATATATTAAATATAGATCGTTCCACCTACACCTATTATGAAACAGGTAAAACAACACCAAGTGCAAGTATGTTGCTTAAGTTATCTAAAATTTTTAATGTTCCATGTGCTGTGTTTTTAGAGTGTATCAATCAGGAGCTTTCTCTTAATTCAAAGGTTGCAGACAGTGCAAACGGCCGTGATATTCCTGATTTTTATGAGAATAGCCTTGAAGATAAGATATACAGCTTGTCTAAGGATGAAAAGGATGTAGTTATTGCCTACAGAATGTTAGACGCTTCAAATAAACAGGAGCTTATGCGTGTAATCGAAAAAATGATAAAAAAAGAAAAGTAATTCAAGCTCTCTTAACTGGTGTAATCTGGTTAAGAGAGTTTTTTGTTTTATAGTAACACTAAGCTCTATTGGAAAACAGACTTCTTTACGGTATATTTTGTACCAAGCTTCATACTGCGTCCCTTAAAGTTGATAGCCTGTCTGTGGGTCAGTATTTGTTTAACACAAAATCAGCCAGCGAATCCTTGTTCATTTTTAGCAGAGTTTAGTATAAAATTTAAGAAAAATGTAAAAAAGTCCTTTAATTTTAGCTGAAGTTTTGTTATAATTAACTTGACTATATACAAAGGTGGTATATATATGAAAGGTCATACAGATTTTAAAGTAGCTTTATCAAAAATTGCAAAGGAGCTACAGCTAGAGATTGTTTATACACCGTCAGACCCTGACGAAATTTTTGTACATTCTCCTAATGTAAACCGTCCGGGTATTGAGCTTACTGGTTTTCTGGAGTTTTACAATCCCGACAGAACTCTTATATTCGGTAACAATGAGTACGCTTACCTGAAAAGATTCGGCAGCGAGCAACGCACATATGTGCTGAATAATATTTTACAGCGTAATCCACCAGCTATTATAGTTGCCCGTAATTTAGAGATTATGGACGAATTACTTAAGGTGGCAAAAATATGCAATGTGCCTGTGTTACGCTCAGAGGAATCTACCTGTGCTCTTATTGCTGCACTGATTTCATTCTTGAAGGTAGAGCTTGCACCAAGAATAACTCGTCACGGTGTTCTTATTGAGGTTTATGGTGAGGGTGTTTTGCTTACTGGTGACAGTGGCGTTGGTAAAAGTGAAACAGCTATCGAGCTTATCAAGCGTGGTCATCGTCTTATTGCAGATGACGCTGTTGAAATCCGTAAGGTATCCAGCAAATCTCTTGTAGGTAGCTCACCGGAGAATATAAGACACTTTGTAGAGCTTCGTGGTATAGGTATTATAAACGCCAGAAGAATTTTCGGTATGGGCTCTGTAAAGGTTACAGAAAAGATAGATATGGTAATTACCCTTGAAAACTGGGATAAATCAAAGGTTTATGACCGTATGGGTATAGATAATGAATATACCGAAATTCTTGATGTAGAGGTGCCTATTTTGACAATACCTGTAAAGCCAGGCAGAAATTTAGCAATTATTATTGAGGTTGCAGCAATGAATAACCGTCAGAAAAAAATGGGCTACAATGCAGCACAGGAGTTGCTTGCTAATCTGGGTATGGATATAGGTGTTGAGGATAATAAAAGAGTAATTGAATGGTGATAATATAATTATAATCGGTTTATATAATCACGAAAATATGATATAATATATACTTAAATAAACAGGGTGCTGTATGAAAATGATTATTTTTTCATACAGGCCCTGATAACTGATAATGAGGTGTTTATTAAATGCAGATTATTGCTGACACACATACACATACAATCGCATCAACACACGCTTTTTCTACTGCACAGGAGATGATTAAAGCTGCCGCTGAAAGAGGCTTGTTTGCAGTGGCTTTAACTGACCATGGCTATAATATGCCGGGTGCGCCAAAAGAGGGTGAGTGGTTTTTTGATTGCTTAGGTGCTATACCTGCTTATTTATATGGTGTGCGTGTGCTTAAGGGTGTAGAGGCTAATGTAAGCGATTACTATGGTGGTCTTGATATACCAGAGCATACACTTAAAAAGCTTGAATGGGTGGTTGCTTCTATGCATACGCTTACTATAAAGGGAGAGTCTACTGTAGAAAGCTGCACAAATGCGTGGCTGTCTGTTGCAGAAAATCCGTATGTTAAGGTAATAGGTCATAGTGGTACACCTTATTTTAAATACGATTACGAAAAGGTTATACCGGTTTTTGGCAAAAATGGTAAGCTTGTAGAAATAAATAACAATACCTTTAAAAGCAGAAAGGACTCTGCTGAAAACTGCATTGAAATTGCAAAAATCTGTAAAAAAACCAATACAAGAATAATTGTCAATTCAGATGCCCACTTCTCTACAGCAGTGGGTGTTATGGACGACGCAATAAAAATGCTGATGGAGATTGACTTTCCTGAGCATTTAATAGTAAACAGCAGTGTAGAAAGCTTTAAGGCATATCTTAAAGAACAGAATATATATTTTTAATAATAACTGAAAATATATTATAATACAGGGGAAATAATTATGTATGGAACATTTTGGCTTGTTTTCTTTATTATTTGCGTTTTTCTTATTGTAATAGGCTTTTCAAGAAACAAAAACGACGATTACCATGCTGGTGGTGGAATGTTCAAAAACAGCGAATATAATCTTGACGAAGACAAAAAAGATATCTCTGATGTAGAGTATTTTAATAAAAAAGGAAAAATGAAATAATCAGCATTAATTTTAACCACAACGGAGGCAATATGTACAATATTCAGAATATACTTGATATGGCCGGTAAATACGGCTTTGAGATAAAAGAAAACGAAAGCATGAGCAAGTACACCACATTTAAAATCGGTGGCAATGCTCAGGCTCTGATAAAGGTAACATCTAACGAGGGATTAACCGATATACTAAGAAAATGCACAGAGGAAGAAATACCCGTTTTTGTGCTGGGTAAGGGTTCAAATCTGCTTGTATCGGATAATGGCATTGAAGGTGTTGTTATTAAGCTTGAGGGTGCTTTTAATCATATAAAAATGATAGACGATGAAACAATTTACTGTGGTGCTGGTGTAAGCCTTGCAAAGCTGTGCAGCTATGCCTGCGAGCATAGCCTTAGTGGCCTTGAATTTGCATGGGGTATACCTGGCAGTGTAGGTGGTGCGTTATATATGAACGCAGGTGCATATGGTGGAGAAATGAAGGATGTAGTGGTTTCTTCAACTCATATTACAGCAGATAATAAATCAGAAGTTTTAAAGGCAGATGATATGCAGCTGTCGTATCGTCACAGCGTTTACAATACAAATAACGCAGTAATTACAGGCGTTACAGTAAAGCTTAAAAAGGATTCACCTGTTGAAATACGCAACAGAATGAACGATTTTATGAATCGCAGAAAAGACAAACAGCCACTTGAATACCCAAGTGCAGGCAGTGTGTTTAAAAGACCAGAGGGCTACTTTGCAGGTGCATTGATTCAGGAGGCTGACCTAAGAGGTAAGCAGATTGGTGGTGCTCAGGTAAGCGAAAAGCACGCAGGCTTTATTATCAATAAGGGCAACGCTACCTGTAATGATGTTTTAGAGCTTGTAAAGTATGTTCAGGAAAAGGTAAAAGAAAATTCAGGTGTTACACTTGAATGTGAAATAAAACCTGTAGGTAAGCTTTAACAGAGGCTTTTACAGTGTTAATTATAACGGAAGCGAGGTTGTAAATAATGGATTTTATAATTGTTTTAGGACTATCGGGTGCAGGTAAATCAAGTGCATTACATACATTAGAGGATATTAACTATTATTGTGTTGACAATATTCCACCGTCTATGATTTCCACCTTCTACGATCTTAGCAAAAATTCATCAGACCCTAAGCTTTCTAAGGTTGCTGTTGTTACCAATGTAAGAGATTCAGCAGACTATAAGGAGCTTAACAACTCATTGCAACAAATGGGTGTAGAGGGTGCAAAATACAGAATGCTGTTTTTAGATTGCAGTAACGATGTGCTTATTTCTCGTTATAAACAAACAAGAAGAAAGCACCCGTTGCTGGATGCGTGTAATGGCTCTACAAGTGCAGCAGTAGCCCTTGAAAGAGAGCTTTTACGCCACACTAAGGAGCGTTCTGACTATGTAATAGACAGCACACTTTTAAGTGCAACTCAGCTTAAAGAGCGAGTTGCAAAGCTGTTTATAGATGACGAAAAGCGTGGTATAACAGTTGCATGTATGTCGTTTGGCTTTAAGTATGGTATTCTTAACGAGGCAGATTTAGTTTTTGATGTTCGTTGCCTGCCAAATCCATACTATGTTGACGAGCTAAGACCAAAAACAGGTGTAGATAAGGCAGTGCGTGACTTTGTAATGGACAGCGAAGAAAGCAAAACACTATACAGCAAAATAGTGGATTTTGTGGAGTATTCTTTGCCACTTTACGAAAAAGAGGGTAAAAGTCAGATTACAATAGGAATAGGCTGTACAGGTGGTCATCACCGTAGCGTAACCTTTGCTATACTGCTTTATAATCATCTTGTAGAAAACGGATACAGAGTAATTATGCATCATAGGGATATAGCCAAGGCATAACAGGAGAATAGAAATGTCTTTTTCAGCAGATACAAAAAAAGAGCTGTGCAAAACAGAAAATTTAAGCACTAACGAAAGCATAGCAGAGTGCTATGGTATGTTGATTTTTTGCAGAAAGTTTACACCAAAGGAGCTTGTATTCACAACCGAGAGCTATTCGGTTGCCAGCAGAGCCTGCGAGCTTTTAAGCGTTAACTTTGGTGTAATAGTAGAGCAGATGTCTGCATTAACAGGCAGACACGGTGGAGGAAAGCTGTTTACTATAACAGTACCACTGCAAAGCGATTGCGAAAAAATATATACATATTTTGGTTACACAGGTAAAGAGGTTAACCACAGAATAAACCGTGCCATAACAGCAGAGGAGAATTGTGCTTCTGCTTTTTTGCGTGGTGCATTTTTAAGCTGTGGCTCAATAAATAATCCAGAGAAGGATTATCACCTTGAGTACACAGTACCATACAAGCATTTATGCAGTGACCTTTTAAAAATAGTAGAGGATACCGAACAGCTTAATTTCAGCTTTAAGCTTGTTGAACGCAAGGGTAGCTATATTGCTTATTTAAAGGATAGCGAAAATATCTCTGATTTCCTTGCGTTTATCAATGCTCCTCTTGCTTCTATGGAGATTATGAATACCAAAATCCTTAAGGAGTATCGCAACAATATCAATCGAAAGGTGAACTCTGAGGTTGCAAATATCAAAAAAACAGTTGCAGCAGCAACTGAGCAGCTTACAGCTATAGAAAAAATCAGAGATACAGTGGGGCCCGAAAGCCTTAACGAGGATTTACAGGCGATTGCAGAGCTAAGGCTTGAAAACCCTGAGCTTTCATTAAGAGCACTTGGCGAAATGCTGACCCCACCTATAAGTCGCAGTGGTGTAAACCACAGAATGAAAAAGTTGCTGGAGCTTGCGAAATAACCAGTACAATAATGAGGTTTTTTAAGATGAATAATAATTTTTATAGTGGTTCAAATCAGCGTCGTGATGAAAATATTCAGAACAGAAACTATGATGTGAATAACCAGCCACAACAGTATAATCAATACGGTGGCTATAATCAGAACCAGCCACAACAGTATAATCAATACGGTGACTACAATCAGAGCCAGTCACAACAAAATAATGCATATGGCTTTTATGGTCAAAACAATAATTACCAGAATAATGGCTATGGCAATTATAATAACCAAACAGGCTACAATAATCAGGGTGTACCTGACGGATATCAGAGCTTTAATAACAGCACTGACCCACCAGGAGCAGAGCAGGTTTATATAAATGAACGCA
>JAXJDU010000382.1:0-5849 GCA_036301785.1 Acutalibacteraceae bacterium
ATGTATATCATTGACGGAATTGCATACGCTGGTGAACCTACTCCAATACTGAAAATAAGTGGAGTACGACCACTAAAGGACTATAAACTGTGGGTAAGATTTAACAATGGTGAAGCAAAGATATTTGACTTCAAGCCATTGCTTGATTTACCGATATTCAAGCCACTTGCAGATGTAGAAGTGTTTAACAGCGTTTACATCGACCACGGTGTTACAGTATGGAACGATGGCGATATTGACATAGCACCCGAGGCACTTTATAACGAGGGTGTAACAGCAACTAATACAGGGATAGCATAATATGAGTTTTCACAGAGTTAAAACGGTTGTACCACTGCCAAATTACCTTTTAGATGTTCATTTTGAAGACGGTACACAAAAGAAATACGATGTAAAGCCACTGTTTTCAAAGTGGGAAGTATTCAAAGCCCTTGTGGATATAAAGGGCTTATTTGAACAGGTACAGGTTGATATAGGTGGATATGGTATTGTGTGGAATGATTATATTGATTTGTCCTGTGATGAGCTTTATTATAACGGTATAGAACCAGTAGGAGGTGTTTAAATGGCATTAACTGAAGCACAAAAGAGAGCTAATGCAAAATATAACGCCAAAGCCTACGACCGTGTAGAATTAAAGGTCAAAAAAGGCAAAAAAGAAACAATCAAAGCCCACGCAGAACAGCAGGGCGAGAGCCTGAATGGCTTTATTAACCGTGCTATTGATGAAGCTATAGAGCGTGACAACAAATAAATTACAGCTGTAAACAAGCAGATAACTACTTGATGTGTGGTTATCTGCTTTTGTTTATGCTTAAAATCGCCATAAATCAGCTGTAAGGAGCTTTTACTGTAAAGTAGTGTAAGTTTATACCTGAAAATAAAAATCGCTGTATAGTGCCTTAAAACCAAAAATAGAGCTATGCTGTAAAATGCAGTAAAAAGCACTGGGTCAAAATGTCGGCTTAGTGTTTTTCTGATATTTCGGAAAATCCAGTTTTGGATTGTCGTATTAACAAAGCGACTCCGCAAAATTGCGGAGTCCTCACAGAACGGTGAACGGTTTGTTCACCTAGGTAGTAACTCTTTGTTACTGCCTTGCTTTTTAGGGCTTGCAAAACAGGTAAATAAAGCCCACATTTCAAATATCAGCTTCGAGGGTATCATTTCGAATGTTGTCCTTAACTACAAAAGCTACTGTCATTTGTCCTATTTGTCAGCCCCTAAAGGTCGGATTTTAAATCGTACCTTGCTTTTAAGGGTAGGGCTAAAATGTCCCACCCTTTTGAGCTAATAGACAAAATTGTCGGTTAGTGCTTTTGCTCTTCGAATATGGGGAGCAAGTCAAAGACAAAATGTCGTTGAGTACTCCAACATTTACCAACAATCACACATAGCTAAAACAGCCACATACAAGCCCTGTATTGAGTTTTTATTTTAAGGGTGAAATTATATTGCTGACTGCTAAAAATTCAGCAGTGCGTAGCTAAGTGGGTAGTAAACGGAAAAGAATAGCTATAGGCACGGTGAGGGGATATTTTATCCTGTCATACAGGTAGGGTATGAAACGGACACCACCCACACAGCACAGCTACACTATACTACTTGGATAAAAGCGTTGTGTTTGCCTGTTCTCGGAGTTCGCTCGGTGTTCGTTTGTACATCAGCTGTATAATTGTGTTTAGTGCGTACGAAATTCGTACGCACTAATCTTAGTAAAAATTAGCATTTTGCAACTTAATGCAACTAACCTAAGCGTTTATAAGCATTAACATTGACATTTGTCAACATTCAAATGTAAAACGGTATAACCCCACAGCATAGCATTTAATAGCATTTACAGGGCTTTTCTTGGTGTGGGTGTAGTCTGATAGCTTAACAATTTTTAACCCTGTACAGCTGGAATATTAGCATTTGTTAGCTATTTCTCAAAATTGAGCAATAGCGTTACTTTTTCACCATTTCGGGAAAAAGAGTTTTCTAAAATCTTAGAAAGCCCTTGTGTTCTCTTGGCTTTGTCTAGGCTTTAAGTTGCAATGTCAACATTTGTCAACAATCTGAATTTCAACTTTTCCTCAAAATTGAGGAAAAGCTCTTACATTCTCTAACATTTTGCTGAATGTCAGGTTTTGTCAGGTTTTTCCCTGATTTGTGAAAAAACTCTTACATTCTCTTACATTTTGCTGAATGTTAGGTTTTGTTAGTATGGGGTATAAAATTATGGGTGGGTGTTTTATCCAGTCATCTAAAAGATGATTGCAAAGCTGTCTGATGTCGTGAAATGCGACAGTAGTTCTATGATGTACGCTAAACGACACGCACTCAACCCAGATTTGGGGACAGCTCTCCACAAATTTGTGGAATCCTCTAGGAAAATCTAGGAACAAAAACAGGGGCAGTAAATAACCACCCCTTTACAGCTGATATACGCACCTGAAAGCATATATCTGTATATTCGATTTTAAAGTGTTCTAAGCGACTTTTATTTTTAACCTAAAGTTAATCAAAGAAATGCTAAAAGCTCTGTATTGCTAAAATCTGCCTATGCTATGGCTGTTTAAACGCTGGCTTTCTCTGAAACGATAACTACAGCTGTATAAATCGCTTATTGTATCGGCTGATTTCTTGCTGTGGGTCTGCATATATTCAGTAAAGGCAAGTAAGAATATAGCCTGCTCCTTGCCATAGCTTATATACTCGCCTTTTCTTCTGCGTTCTGCAATATCCTGCATAATGGCATAGCTTTCGGGACTGCGTTTCCACTGGAGTGTTTTCAGGTCGTTATAGCTATTGTGATAGTGTCTGTCATAATCGTTAAATAGCATTCTTAAAGGCTTATTCTGCCTTAATATTCTCAAGGCTTGTCTTTTCCTTTGGGTTACAGTTTGAACCGATACACCCAGCTTTTCGGCTTGTGTTGACAGGTTCTCACTGTTGAAATAATATCCGGTTATAATTTCCCTTAGCTTCTCGGGTAGCTCTGCCACAGCCTGCCATACTCGTTCTTGCAGGTCGGTAAGCTCTGCACCCTCGTATATCTTGGGGCTTTGCTTATCGGGCATAAGGTCAATTATTT
Source organism: Acutalibacteraceae bacterium (assembly GCA_036301785.1). Classification (GTDB taxonomy): domain Bacteria; phylum Bacillota; class Clostridia; order Oscillospirales; family Acutalibacteraceae; genus CAG-964. Next base: position 3,077 of record JAXJDU010000382.1, read on the forward strand.
CTACTTCCTCGCCCTCTGAATTGCTCACAGTGCGATTATATGAATATTCCTGCAAGCGTGGTGTGTTCATTCCTTTGCGTTGTCCTCGGTCTATGGTCAGCTGTATAGTGTTCATAACTTGAAATTCAAGGTATGTATTAAACTTCAAATCCTTTTCAGGGTTATAGGCTGTTACAGCATTTACCATTGCAAAATAACCACACTGGAGAATATCATCAAAATCAATGTCATTAGGTAGCTTTCGCTTGCTTGCGTGCTTATATATCAGCTTATGTATTAATCTGCTTGTCTGCTCCCACAGTGTAGCGCAATAGCGTTTGTTACCCTGTTTAATAAGCTGTACCAATTCTTCATTTGTCATTGATTACCACCCCTAAAAGCGTTATAATTAAATTATTGCTTGGGACTGCTCTGCTTTGTCGGGGTGGTCTTTTCGTTTATGTGATGCAGCTGCAAGGGGTGCAGAGTTTAGCTTGTTTTAGCCTTTGATTGTCAATATATCAGCTACTATGCAAAGTGAATTTCAGGTATAAGCCTGATATTTGCTGAAAATCTCGATTTTTCCTGTGCGATGTACCGTGCTACCCCTTTAACAGTTGCCCTAATAATACAATGGCTGAAAAGGTAGGGGGCAGGTGCTAAAGCTCTTTGCAATGTCTTTGCAGTTTTAGGGCTCAAAATCAAATAATACCTAATATTTTTTCCAGCTCTGCACGTTTGTTTCGTGCTGTATCAAGTCTAGTGATTTCACCTTTTACCAAAACAGGAAGAGGGCACATTTCAATAATACGGTCATAAATTCTTTTTAACTCTCGGGTTTGTGGTTGTTTGAGTTCGTTAGGGGTTAAATTAGTTGTTACGATTAACGGTTTACCAGTTTGATACCATTCGTCAATGATGTTATAGGCTGTTTGGCTTGCGTTCTCTACACCTATATCATCAAGCACCAATAAATCAAAGTTATTAAGATTAATAGGTGTTTTGCTTTTATCGTTTCTATCTCTCACTAGCTTTGATAGATTAGTTACAAGAGTTGGCACACCTTTATCTAAAAGAGCATTGGCAATACAGCAAGATAAAAAGCTTTTTCCTGTTCCTGTATCACCATAAAATAACAATCCACCTTTACGCTCTTTGTATACTTTTGCCCAGTTTGAGACAAAGCTTTTGCAAATCTTAATTTCTTTACTGTTTCTGTTATCGCTGTTCTCGAATGTCATTTCTTCATATGCTTTTGTTATGCCGTCTCTTCTTAGCTCTTTAACCTTGGTTTCAAGCTGTTCACGATTTAAACGCTGGTCAAATTCTTCTTTTTCCTTTTCATCACAGTCACAAACACAAGTAACTTTTTTGTTTTTAAATCCTAGGACTTCTGAGTTTAATATTCTTTCTAAAGGCTTATGACATACACCACAGTGTAGAATACCGTCTTTGTCCCTGTAATCACCCTCTTTAGGCTCTGGTAATGGGTTTTTGTTAGCTATATCGTTAATAAGATTAATCATTTTTAATTGCTCCTTAAAATTTAAAATTCTTCGTCATAATTTATACCTTGTAACGGTGTACCGTAAACAGGCTTATTGCTTATAGCTTGTACAGCTGCACTGGTGCTTGATTGTGGAATAGGAGTAAAGATTTTATTATCATAGTTGCCCTCGATAATTTTAATTAAGTTTTGAGGTTTGAAAATCCAATCAAAATTACAACCATTCCAGCTACCATTTTTGCCTGTAAGAAAATCAGAACTTTCAATTCTTTTAAAGAAATTTTCAAAATCTCCGTTTAATTCTTTATTGGCTTTTCTGATTTTTTGCTTCCTTAGGTCGGTTAAATTTCGGATTTTAGGTAGACTAACACAAACAGAATTAAATAAATTCATAATATTTTCATAATTGATTTTCTGCTTCGTGTCGGTGCTAACCGACAGTAGTATATTATCCTTTACTATACTATCCTTTACTATACTTTCCTTTCCTAACCTATCCTGTGTATCCATTTGGTATACCGTTTGGTTGTCAGTTGGTATACCATTGGTATCCATGCTGTCAATAGGCTGGTATATTGATTGACTATCCACTTTTACAAGCTCCTTTTCTTTGAATATAGATGGCTTGTATCTATCTGAGCGTATGTAATTATGAATTTTCCAGTGCTTTATTACTATAATTCCAGTTTCAAATGGAATTATATAATCCTTTGCTATGAGCAGTTTCAAATCATCTTCACTGGCGTTTATCATTCTTTGAATTTTTTTAGGGTTGTTTATAAAACCGTCATCATCTGCCCTCATAGACAGATGAAAATATAAGGCTTGTGAAGATAAAGGCATTTCTAAAAATGCATCACTATCAATAATCGTCTTTGCAAACATTCTGCGTTCTGCCAATGTTTAAATCCACCACCTTAATAAACTTTTCTAATTTTGCCATAATTGCGTATATTTTTAACTGCCTTAATATCAGCTGTATTAGATTTATTTTCGGTAACAGGTGCATAATAGTTGCCCTGCTCGTCCATAGCCACAGCATTGCTAATTGAGCTTTTACAGCTTAAAAAATCAGCCATTACAGTGCAGTTAATTAAAATCTTTTTACCACAACGGATACAAGGCAGTTCGCCACTGTGTACCCATTGCCTGATGGCATATTCAGCAATGCCAAATTCCTTTGCACATTGCTTTATGCCTATAACTCTTGGAATTGTGTATTCCTGTATTTTAGGGATATAGCTATCTGTTTTACTGTTGTTTTCTATGTTAGATATAAAATTATTC
>JAXJDU010000383.1:0-6198 GCA_036301785.1 Acutalibacteraceae bacterium
AGCGTTAGCTCACGCCTAAAATATAAACAGAAGGAGTGAATTTATGGAGAAACAGCTTTTTAATGTAACAGGTATGACCTGTGCTGCATGTAGTGCAAGGGTTGAAAAGGCTGTAAAGCATCTTGATGGAGTAGACTATGTGTCGGTTAATCTGCTGACTAATAGCATGGAAGTACGCTTTGACGGTGATGTAATAACTAAAAACGATATTATAGCAAGCGTTACCAAAGTCGGCTATGGTGCAAGCCTTAAAAATAAAGCCGAAGAAAAGAAAAAGGAGCCACAAACAGCCCTTGATGAGGTAAAGGAAGGCAAACGCAGGCTTGTAGCGTCGCTTATTTTTCTTGTACCTTTGTTTTATATTACTATGGGGCATATGCTAGGTATGCCGTTGCCGGAGTTTATGCATGGTACAGAAAATGCACTTGTATATGCGTTTACGCAGTTTTTGCTGACAATCCCTATTGTGTTTATAAATTTCCGTTACTTTAAAAATGGATTTAAAAATCTTTTCAGATTAAGCCCGAATATGGATTCGCTGATTGCTATAGGCTCAGCTGCTGCTATAGTGTATGGAATTGTGGCAATTTACAGAATAGGCTGGGGATTAGGTCATAACGATATAGAGCTTGTAAAACGCTACACAATGGATTTATACTTTGAGTCAGCCGGTACAATTTTAACGCTGATAACTCTGGGGAAGCTTTTAGAAAGCAGGGCAAAACGCAAAACTACAGACGCTATCACAGGGCTGATAAACCTCAGGCCACAAACTGCTGTTGTTATTCGCAACGGTAACGCAGAAGAAATACCAATCGAAAGCGTTACAGAGGGGGACCTTGTGGCTGTAAAGGCAGGAAGCACAATACCGGTTGACGGTGTGATTGTCAACGGCAACTGTACAGCAGACGAGTCGGTTATTACTGGCGAAAGTATGCCTGTTGAAAAATCACAGGGTGATAATGTTATAGGTGCAACAATTAACATAAGCGGATACATCGAAATTAAAGCAACCAAGGTTGGACAAAACAGCACACTTAGTCAGATTATCGCTCTTGTAGAAGAAGCCTCTGCCACAAAAGCACCGGTTGCAAAGATTGCAGATAAAATAAGTGGCGTGTTTGTACCTGTTGTAATTGCCATTGCAGTTGTATCTGCTGTTGTGTGGCTGTTGCTTGGTGCTGGTGTGGAATTCAGCCTTTCTACTGGTATAGCAGTGCTTGTAATCTCCTGCCCTTGTGCTTTGGGTCTTGCAACACCTACTGCTATTATGACAGGCACAGGCAGAGGTGCACAGATGGGTGTGCTTATAAAATCAGCCGAAGCGTTAGAGTCTGCCGGAAAAATAAACACAGTTGTACTTGATAAAACTGGCACAATAACTATGGGTAAGCCACAGGTTACAGATGTTATCGCTGTGGATAGCAAGGATAAGCTCATAGATATAGCAGTATCAATCGAGAGTCTTTCTGAGCACCCTCTGGCTGGTGCTGTGGTGGAATATGGTAAATCAGCCGGATATACAGCTGTTGCTGTTAATGAGTTTAAAAATTATGGCGGCATGGGGGTATCTGCCGTTGTAAATGGTACAAAAATTTTTGCCGGCAACAAAAAGCTTATGCAAAGCAAGAATATAGATATATCTGCATACAGCTCACAGATTGACAGCCTTGCCTCAGACGGAAAAACACCACTTGTATTTGCAAGCAATAATGGTGTTATTGGTATAATTGCAGTTGCTGATGTTATTAAAGAAAGCAGTAAGCAGGCTGTTAAGGAATTGGAAAGCATGAATATTGATGTGGTTATGCTTACAGGTGACAACACAGCCACAGCTAATGCTATAGCAAAGCAGTGTGGCATAAAAAATGTAATTGCTGAGGTTATGCCACAGGATAAAGAAGCAGCTGTGCGTAATCTGCAAAGTGAAAGCAGATTTGTTGCAATGGTTGGTGACGGAATAAACGACGCACCTGCACTTGCAAGGGCTGACATTGGTGTAGCAATTGGTGCAGGCACAGATATAGCCATAGATTCTGCTGATGTTGTGCTTGTTAAAAGCAACCTTACAGATATAGTAAGGCTTATACAGCTGAGTAAAAAAACAATGCTTAATATTAAGGAGAATCTTTTCTGGGCATTGATTTATAACTCTATAGGAATCCCACTTGCAGCAGGTGCGTTTTATAGTCTTCTTGGCTGGAAGCTTAACCCTATGTATGGTGCAGCTGCTATGTGTGTAAGCTCAGTTTGCGTTGTGCTTAATGCTTTAAGACTTCGCAGGTTTAATCCGACATTCAGATATACACAGGTTGAAAACGGTAAGGCCGAAGCCACCGTAGAAGTAAATACAATACAAGAAAAAAGAGAGGAAGAAAAAACTATGACAAAGACAATTATTATCAACGGTATGATGTGCCCACATTGCTCGGGTGCAGTAGAAAAGGCATTGAATGCAATCGACGGTGTAACAGCTACAGTAGATTTAGCAAGCAAAAGTGCAACCGTAACAGGCAATGTAGAAAACGGTGTGCTTATAAAGGTGATTACAGACGCTGGTTATACTGTAGAGGAGATTAAGTAATGCAATGCGATTGCCAGAAGGTGTCTAATCTTTTGAAAACAGCAAGAGGACAGATTGACGGTATACTCAAAATGATAGAGGACGACCGTTACTGTATAGATGTAGCCACACAGGTAATGGCAACACAGGCTGTTTTAAAAAAGGCTAATACCCTGATTTTAAAGGGGCATATGGAAAACTGTGTGAAATCAGCCTTTGAAAGTGGTAACCCAGCTGACAGGGAAGAAAAAATTGACGAAATTGTAAAGCTGATTGATAAAATGGGTAAATAAAGCTTTTTAATAAGCTTATAGATTATTAAAAGCAGGTTGATGTTACAAATAGCTTAGTAGCATTGCCGAAGAATACCCGGAAGTATTGCAATTCGTTTTATAAAATTGTTTTATCAGAAAAGCCCGGTATTGCCGGGCTTTACCTTTTTTGCAGATAAAATAAAATCCCACCTGTGAATACAGGTGGGATAAAAAATGCGTTTAAGCTAAGAGTTAAAAGCTTAAAATTAAGCCTTGTTAACTGAGCCGAATAGCTCCATCTTCTCTTTAACTGTAGCCTTGATAGCCTCAAAGCCAGGAGCAAGAAGCTTTCTTGGGTCGAAGCCTTTACCCTGTAGGTCCTTACCAGCCTCAACATACTCTCTTGTAGCAGCAGCGAAAGCAAGCTGACACTCTGTGTTAACATTGATCTTAGATACGCCAAGGTCGATAGCCTTCTTGATCATGTCGCTTGGGATACCTGTACCACCGTGTAGAACTAGTGGCATTGTACCTGTTAGCTCCTGAATGCTAGCTAGTACTTCAAAGTCTAGACCAGCCCAGTTCTCTGGGTACTTACCGTGGATGTTACCGATACCAGCAGCAAGCATTGTTACGCCTAGGTCAGCAATCATCTTACACTCGTTAGGGTCAGCACACTCACCAGCACCAACAACGCCGTCTTCTTCACCACCGATTGAGCCAACCTCTGCCTCTAGAGATAGACCCTTCTCGTTACAGATGTTGATAAGCTCTGTTGTCTTAGCAACGTTCTCTTCGATAGCGTAGTGTGAACCGTCGAACATAACTGAGCTGAAGCCAGCCTCGATACAAGCCTTAGCACCTTCGTATGAACCGTGGTCTAGGTGTAGAGCAACAGGAACAGTAATGTTCAGCTCCTCAAGCATACCGTTAACCATGCCAACTACTGTCTTGTAGCCGCACATATACTTACCAGCACCCTCAGATACACCAAGGATTACAGGTGAGTTAAGCTCCTGAGCTGTAAGAAGGATAGCCTTTGTCCACTCTAGGTTGTTAATGTTAAACTGACCAACTGCATAGTGGCCCTCTTTTGCTTTTGTAAGCATTTCCTTTGCATTTACTAATGCCATTTTGAAATCACTCCAATTATTATAATCTCTTACCATACCCTTTGTATGATAATCTTAGATTATTATACATTATATTTATAGAAATATAAAGAGGAATTACAAAAAAATTTACATTATAAAACAGAAATTTTCCTTGTTTTAAAACCTGTGATGTAGTAAAGTATATATATATTTACACATAAAGGAGAATTTTTATGCCATATATAAATACAACAGCTAATATAGAAATTACAAAAGAGAAGGAAGAAATTATAAAATCACGCTATGCACAGGCTGTGTCGATAATAGGCAAAGGTGAAGCTTATTTGATGCTTGGCTTTAATGGTGGTGTATCAATGTACTTTGGTGGCAAAAACGACAGTCCTCTTGCGTTTGTAGAGGTTAAGTTTTTAGGCAATGCTTCATCAGACAAGCTGAACGCACTTACAGGCGAAATCTGCAAAATAATTTCTGAGGAATTAAATATTGCAACAGATAAAATCTATGTAAAGTACGAGCCAACCGAGCATTGGGGCTGGAACGGAATGAACTTTTAAAATATGGAAGAATTATTGGTATATGCTTTGTTGCTTGCTGTTGGCTTTGATGTAGAGGAAAAATACCAGAGCAAGCTTGACGAATTATTTTTAGCGAATCCGACAGATGATTTTTTGCTGGAGCTTGAAACTATATCCAGCAATATTAAAGATAGCATATGTCGTATAAACATTAGATTAAATACAACATTTAACCGTGATAATTCCTGTGATATAAACTATGATATATTTGGCAAAGCTTTGATGGATTCTCTGAAGCCGTTCTATCATAACACAGATCTGATTTTGTTTGCAAAAAAAGGTTACTCTTTGTGGGAGATGTTACCTGATGTCATCTGGGAAGAAGAACCATTTTTTTCACTTAGCTATGCAGATGAACCACTCTCGTATGGGGATGAAGCACAAGCTTATGAGCTTTATGAGGCTATGCTTAATTATTATGATAACGAATAATTAAATTTAAACGGAGGTATTGATAAAATGAAATCATACAGAAAAGAATTGTTTTTTAATATACCAGAGCGAAGGGGTATTGTTAATATTACACAGCAGGTACAGATGGCTATTAACGAAAGTGGAATTAAAGAGGGCTTAGTGCTTGTAAATGCTATGAATATTACTGCAAGTGTTTTTATAAACGATGACGAGCCAGGCTTGCACAATGACTATGAGGTGTGGCTTGAAAAGCTTGCACCAGAACAGCCATATAACCAGTATGCACATAATGGCTTTGAGGATAACGCAGACGCTCACCTTAAAAGAACTATCATGGGCAGAGAGGTTGTGTGTGCTATAACAAAGGGCAGACTTGACTTTGGCACATGGGAGCAGATTTTCTACTATGAGCTTGACGGTAAACGCAGAAAGCACGCTCTTATAAAAATTATAGGTGAATAATAATTTTATTTACAATGTGAATATGGGTAAAAAATACTGTCTATAATTATGTTAGCAAATACATAGTGAAAGGACAGTGTTTTTTTATGAAGATGTTTTTTAAGGCTATAGCGTTGTCGCTTATATTGTCGTTTATTTTTTCGCAGACTGTTTTTACTGCACAATGTGAAGAAATACCCGATAATGTTTTAAGGCTGCACATTCTAGCAAATTCAGACAGCGACGAGGACCAAGCTTTAAAAATAAAGCTGAGGGATTATATTCTTGAGCAATCAGGCGATATGTTCAAATCTGCCAACAATAAGAAGGAGGCTGTGCATATTACAAAAAGCAATCTGAAAAAGCTTGTAAAAAGCTCACAGCAGTATGTTGACAGCTTAGGCTATGATTATCCTGTAAGTGGAGAAATTGTACAGGATATGTATTTTGATACACGACAATATGAAAACATCACATTACCAGCCGGAAGATATGATGCCTTCAGAATTACCATAGGAGAGGGTAAGGGGCATAACTGGTGGTGTGTTATGTTTCCACCGATGTGCTTTTCAGTAGCAGAGGAAAGCTGTGACCTTGCACAGGTGTTAACAGATGAACAGCTTGAAATAACTGAAAACAAACCCAGATATGAATATAAATTCAAAATAGTAGAGATATACAACGAATTAAAAGAAAAGGGGCTGTCTCACTAATCAAGTGAGGCAGCCTGATTTTTATGCAAAAAAAGAAGGAGACTTCGGTGAAGAAGTCTCCAAAATGGTGTATAATGTAGTTGACAAAAAAACAAAACCACCATAAAGGATTGTACAACAATG
>JAXJDU010000384.1:0-1618 GCA_036301785.1 Acutalibacteraceae bacterium
ACATGAGGCAACGCCCTTAACGCCTAAAGAATATTTGAAAATGCCATTTTCAATGGCATTTTCAGGAAAAACTAGAAATTAAAGGGCTTTGCCCTTTAAAATCCCACGAGGGCTTTGCCCGAGTAATCAATTTGCTTTGCGAATTGATTACATTATCCCATAAACTTTTGAAAAAGTTTAATCAAAACTTTCACGCTATCTCTCCACTGGTGTGAGCGTTAGCTCACACCTAAACTGCAATTTGTCTTTCTATTATCCATTCAATTACTTATATTTTAATGCATATTCAGCTTAGATGCAACCTCTGATGCACGGAGTGATAACAGCTTTGAAACACCTTTATCCTGCATTGTTACACCATATAGCACATCAGCTTCTTCCATTGTACCACGACGGTGTGTGATAAGAATAAACTGTGTGTTATCATTCATAATACGCAGATATTGTGCAAAACGGTCTACATTAACCTCATCAAGTGCAGCTTCAATCTCGTCCATTACACAGAATGGTGCCGGACTTACCTTCATTATAGCAAAATATAGTGCTATAGCAACAAGTGCCTTTTCACCACCTGATAATGCTTCAAGATGTACTACTATTTTTCCTGGTGGGTGTACTATAATTTCAATACCACTTGTAAGTACATCCTCTGGGTTTGTAAGCTCTAAGTGTGCCTTACCACCACCAAACAGCTCTACAAAGGTTTTTGAGAAATGACCGTTTATCTGGTTAAAGCGTTCCACAAACAGGTCTTTCATCTGCTTTGTAAGGTCGCCTATCAGACGCATGATTTCAGTTTTAGATTTTTCTACATCTGCAACCTGCTTGGTCATAAACATATGACGCTCTGAAACCTCTTTGTATTCCTCGATAGCTGATACATTAACATTACCAAGTGACTTGATTTTGCTTTTCAGCTCGTTCAATCGTTTTTTAGCTGCGTTTGGATTTTCTATTGGCTTGGATTTTTCTTCTGCCTCTCGTGGAGTAAGCTCGTATTCCTCCCAAAGCTTGCTGATAATATCATCATACTGCTTTTGTAAATTCAATTTGCGTTCTTCCAGCTTAGAAAGCTCTCTGCCTGCTGTTTCTCGTTCATTGAGCTTATCTCGTTCTGCCTGACGAAGCTTTGCTGCTTTACCGTCTGTTTCGGTTCGTTCTTTATTTATTTTTTCGATTTTCTTCTGAGAAGCTTCTGATTTTGCTGTAAGGTCGCTTAGCTGGTGCTGTAAAAACTCAAGCTGTGTATCAATAGCTTCATTTCTGCTTGTGTAGTCAGCTATTTCTCTTTTTAAGGCTTCCTTACGGATATTTCTTGTATTCTCATTTGTGAGTGCAAGCTTAATCTCTGCGTTGATATTTTCAATATCCTTCTGAGCAGTAACAATTTCCAGCCTTATATTCTGTAGCTTATCAGCAAGCTCCTCACGCTTTTGTGAAAGCTCGGCTCTGCCGTCTGTAATATAGCTCGAATCCTTTTCTGCCTTTTCGATTTCTCTTGTTATTTCATCAAGCTCTCGCTGTGACTGCAAATGTATTGTAGATTGACTTTCTACCTTTGCAGTAAGCAACAGTATTTCGTTTTCTAAGTCTGTAAGAGATGTGTTCAGTGTAGAAA
>JAXJDU010000385.1:0-2051 GCA_036301785.1 Acutalibacteraceae bacterium
CATTGCTTCTGTATAAGCGTTAAAGGCATGGTGGGGATATGCTTAACAGGTGTAGTCATATCTGCCTTTACAATCTGCCATTTTTCACTTTTGAGTGATGGCAGAATAGTCAGCACACTTTCGCCAAAAGCGTTTTCGTTTACTATTCTGCTTAGTGTGTTATCGTCAGCACTGCCATTTAATATACTTGCAATAATTTTTGCTACCGTATTATAGTAGGCAGAGTAAATTTCGTTGAATATCACAGCTCTACCTCCTCTATTCCGTAAATGCTATACATTTTTTTGATATCATCCTTAAATCGCTTTTCAAGCACCTTGTTAGAGAAATTAAGCTCGGTTATTCTGCAAATAAAGGTTCGTATCCACGGTATGATTTCGTTGATGTCGTAAATATCAGCTGTAAAGCGATATGTGTTATCGTCCAGCCTCTGGATTTCTCCTGTTCGTTTTTCTCGTTGAAGTCTTTGGATAATATGCTCCTCGTTTTTTGCCACCTTTACAGTAAAGTCAACATGCTCTACAGAGGTAAAATCGTTGTGCCTGCGTTTTGTTGCTACACCCCACATATAGGGCTTCATGTTGTCAAGCTCTGCTCTTAACTCGTCAAAGCGTGGTGTAGGCTCTTCTATTTTTACATTGGATAAGTAATCTATTCTGAATGATTTAATCGTGTTAAACTCTGGCTGATAAGCAAGCAGGTGCTGTCTGCCGTTTTGAACACTTATAAAAATTCGCAATGGAATTATCCTGTTTCTGCGTAATTCATCTGCACGGCGACTCATATTATCAACGGTAATACTGTTTTTTTCGTGCATTGCCTTAAACAGCATTGCAAGTACATCGCTGTCCATTGCAGAGGTTATGTAATGGTGCTTGAAGCTGAAGTGATTACTTTGCTTTTCATGCTTATCAAGCAGAAAAGAGCCGATAACACCACATGGTGCAACCTCTGAATAGTAATTAAGCACATCGGTAATATCGGGTAAAGCAACATCATCAGCACGACGATACAGCATTTTTCTGCCGTCTTTCTGCACCTCTATAATACCCTGTGCTATATATTCCTTCAGCTTTTTTCTTACAGTTGATTCATCAAACATCATAGGAGCTTCAAAGCTGCTGAGGTAATCGTCTATATCTTCCAATATTTCAGTCAGCGACATAACCACATCAGGCGAATGAAGAATATCAAACAGAATAAAGTGCAATGTAATATCTTTGTCGGTAAAGCTTTTCGACTTCAGTGCCTTGTAAAATGGATTGTGCTGTGAAACACGGCTGTCGATAGAGATAAACACATTTTTGCCCTCAACACTACGCACAAAGCTCATGTGGTCACCAAGCCAGCTTTCTATTCTTCTACGCTCGTCATCATATGAACGAGCACTCTTTTTTGTATATTCCTCACGGCTTTTAAATCCGTACACATAAAACTCACGCATATAGCTGCGTATTTTATCAAAATTCTTTATAAGCTCGCTGTATGATGACATAGTGTTACACCTCGTTTCTGTTTTTATATTGATTCTGATTTTTCTATATTATATCACTATATATTATTCTTTAGCAAGCAGTAAAAATTAAACGCCAATCAGCTGCAAACTGAAAGGCGTTTACTGATAACAAATATATTTTATTTTACAGATAATTTTAATAAAGCAGGGTTACAGAAGCTTTATTAAAAGCACTTATACAATTTCTCTTACCTTTTTGTTCATTGCATTTACACGCTTTTTAACAGCCAGATACTGACTTAGCCATATAAAGACATAAATAATAGCAAACACTGCAAAGTAAACGATTGCACCAATCAGAGTATGCTCCATCCAATGGTTAACATAAGCAATAGGTAAGCTTACTGTTGAAACAACTAAGAAATGTACTGCTGTCTGTTTAAGGATACTCCAGTTATCAAGCTCCCAGATTATAGACATACCACCAAACACAGCACCATACAGCAACGAGCAGATTGTCTGGAATATAACAGCACCAATTTCGCTGCCAAGCTGCTCGACAAGTACAGGTATAACAGGATAATAATTACCATCA
>JAXJDU010000386.1:0-12099 GCA_036301785.1 Acutalibacteraceae bacterium
AAAAGCGTAAAGTTTAGGTCCAGCCTTTTCAAAGGCTGGTGGGTCATGCAACCAATTTGCAAAGCAAATTGATTGCGTAAACAAGCACTGTGTGCTTGTTTACATAAAATAAGGTTTTTAGGGCAAAGCCCTAAACGCCTCAAGAATATTTAAAAATGCCATTTTCAATGGCATTTTTAGGAAAAACTATGAGTTAAAGGGCTTTGCCCTTTAAAATCCCACGAGGGGTGTTACCCCTCGACCCCAAAAGCCTTTAAAAAGGCTTTACCCAAACTTTAAGTTTTTGTTTGTGCGTAGCCTCCCGACAAATTCCAATTTATCTATCAATCAGTTTTACACTTTAATTAATATAAATTTATAATTAAAATTTGGAGGTTTTATTATGGGAAGACTATTTGGAACAGACGGTGCAAGAGGTGTAGCTAATAAAGAGCTTACCTGCGAGCTTGCAATGAATATTGGCAGAGCAGCAGCAATGGTGCTTACAGAAAGCAGCGATAAAAAGCCGGTTTTTGTAATAGGTAAGGATACCCGTTTAAGCTCAGATATGCTTGAGGGTGCTATTATTGCCGGATTATGCTCAGTTGGTGCAGATGTTATCACACTTGGCGTTGTTCCTACACCTGCTGTTGCTTTACTTGTTAAGAAATATAACGCAGACGCAGGTATTATGATTTCAGCATCACATAATCCATTTGAGTTTAACGGAATTAAAATATTCAGTGGCACAGGCTTCAAGCTACCAGATTCACTCGAGGAAGAAATAGAAGCAATTGTACTTGACAATGTAAAGCCATACGCTATAGCTGACGATGATAAGCTTGGTAAGGTAACAGTTGCAGATAATGCTGTAAATGAGTATGTAGACCATGTAGTTTCTACAGTACCTCAGAAGCCAGAGGGTTTAAAGGTAGCCTTCGACTGCTCAAACGGCTCTTCATCCCGTACAGCTAAGGCTATTTTTGAAAAGCTAGGCGTAGAGTGCTACATCACACACAGCACACCAGATGGTACAAATATCAATAAGGATTGTGGTTCAACACATATCGAGGCACTAGCAGAGTATGTAAAGGCTAATAACCTTGATTGTGGTATCGCATTTGACGGTGACGCAGACAGATGCTTAGCAGTAGACGAAAACGGCGAGCTTGTAGACGGTGACTTTATCATTGCAATGTGTGCACTTGACCTTAAAGAGAGAGGTATGCTGAAGAACAATACAGCTGTAGGTACAGTGCTTACAAATATGGGCTTCAATAAATTCTGCGAAGAAAACGACATCTGCTTTGAAGCAACAAAGGTTGGCGACAGATATGTTCTTGAGTCAATGGTAGAAAATGGCTATTCAATCGGTGGCGAGCAGAGTGGCCATGTAATTTTCCTTGACTACTGTACAACAGGTGACGGTCAGACAACTGCAGCACAGCTTTTAAGCCTTATGAAGCGTAAAGGACAGAAGCTGTCAGAGGCTGCAAAGGTTATGCAGAGATTCCCACAGGTTATGGTAAATGTACATATTTCACCAGAGGGTAAAAATAAAGTAAACAGTGACGATGATGTTCAGGCAAAGGTTGCACAGGTTGCAAAGCAGCTTGAGGGTCACGGCAGAATTATCGTAAGAGAATCAGGCACAGAGCCACTTGTAAGAGTGATGCTTGAGGGTGACAACTACGCAGAAATCGAAGCTCTTGCAAACGAAACAGCAGAGATTGTAAAGGCTAAGCTTGGTTAATAATCAGTTTTATTTCAGGAGGAATACACAGTGCGAGTAGCAAATTGGCAGGATTATGAGCTTATCGACGCCTCAGCAGGCGAAAGACTTGAGCGTTGGGGCGATATAATATTAATACGACCAGACCCACAGATTATCTGGAATACACCAAAGGAGCATTACCTCTGGAAGCAGGCACATGCCCGTTATCACCGTTCATCAACTGGTGGTGGCAAATGGCAGGTGTACAAGAAAATTCCTGATGTGTGGCAAATCAAAAATAACGATATATGCTTTCAGATAAAGCCAATGGGCTTTAAGCACACTGGTGTTTTCCCTGAACAGGCTACAAACTGGGAGTTTGTAGATAAGCTGATAAGAGAATCTAAAAACGAGGTTAATGTACTTAATCTTTTTGCATACACAGGTGGTGCAACTCTTGCTTGCCTTAACGCAGGTGCAAGAGTCTGCCATGTAGATGCCTCAAAAGGTATGGTACAATGGGCAAAAGAAAACGCACAGGTATCAGGCTTGTCTGGCAAGCCTGTACGCTGGCTTGTTGATGATTGTATAAAGTTTGTACAGCGAGAGCAACGCAGAGGTAACAAGTACGATGGTATTATAATGGACCCACCTTCATACGGCAGAGGCCCTAACGGCGAGGTGTGGAAGCTTGAGGAACAGCTTTATTCTCTTGTAGAGCTATGCTCAACTGTGCTTTCAAAAAATCCTAAATTTTTTGTGCTTAATTCATACACAACAGGTCTTTCACCAGCTGTAATGGAATACCTGCTTGGCACAGTGCTTGTACCAAAATTTGGTGGCAAGGTAAGTGCCGACGAAATAGGCTTGCGTGTAACAAACACAGGCTTGGTATTACCTTGTGGCTCAACTGCTATATGGCAAAGGGATTAATTTGATATTTTAAAATATGTAATGAGGGTAATAAAAATGGAACACTTTTTAGCAGATTTAATAAACAGTAACAAGGTACCAAAGATAATAAGATATATTATTGTTGTGTCTGTAATTAGCTTTATAATGTGGCTTGGTATATACTGTGGTTTCAGCAGTCCTATGCTATGGGGCAGAATTTTCGGATTTGCTTTGGCTGTAGTATTTTTTATACTTGGAATTTTTATGTTACGAAAAATTCATAAGAGTTGATTTAAGATTTAATTTTTTCAAAAAGAGGTGACACTGTGGCTGACTTTATAAAGGTAGAAAATGTAAGCTTTTCTTACGAGAATAACAAGGTGCTTGATAATATCTCGCTGTCTGTAAAAGAGGGTGAGTTTGTAGCACTGCTTGGTCATAACGGCTGTGGTAAATCCACAATGGCAAAGCTTTTTAATGTATTGCTATCACCAGATGACGGTACTGTAACAATAGATGGTATCACACCCAAAACAGAAGATGATGTTTACGAAATACGCAGTAGAGTTGGCCTGGTGTTGCAAAATCCAGACAATCAGCTTGTGGCTACTATAGTAGAAGAGGATGTAGCCTTTGGCCCTGAAAATCTTGGCATACCACCAAAGGAAATAAGAGAGCGTGTAGATAACGCACTTAAAGCTGTTGATATGTACCACTACCGTAAGCACGCACCACATAAGCTCTCTGGTGGACAAAAGCAGAGAGTAGCCATTGCAGGTATAATCGCAATGGAGCCCAAATGCATAGTCTTAGACGAGCCAACAGCAATGCTGGACCCAAAGGGCAGACAAGAGGTAATGGATACAATCAAAAAGCTCAACAAAGAGCATAATATCACCATTGTACTTATTACCCACTATATGGATGAAGCTGTACAGGCAGACAGAGTAATAGTAATGGATAAGGGCAAGGTGCTTACAAAGGGTACACCACAGCAGGTGTTCAGCAATGTACAGCTGTTAAAAAGCCATGCATTAGATGTACCACAATCGGTAGAGCTTATGTATCTGCTACAGCAAAACGGTGCAGATATATCAGAGCTGCCACTGACACCACATCAATGTGTTGAACAGCTTGAAAGGCTGTTAAAAAAATAACTGACAAAAACCGACTTACAAGGAGTTGATTAATACGGGCATTCTTGAAGTAAAAAGCTTAACCTACAAATACGCAGTAGGTACACCATTCGAAAAAACAGCAGTAGACAATGTATCCTTTACTATTAACAAAGGCGAGGTTGTAGGTGTTATAGGTCATACAGGCTCGGGTAAATCAACTTTAGTGCAAATGCTTAACGGTCTGATAAAACCGAGCAGTGGCAGCGTATTTGTAGATGGTAACGATATCTGGTCAAAGCCTAAAAAAATAAGAGATGTAAGATTTAAGGTAGGCATGGTTTTTCAGTATCCGGAGTATCAGCTGTTTGAGGATACAGTAGCAAAGGATATAGCCTTTGGTCCTACGAATATGAATTTATCACAAGAGGAAATAGAAAACAGAGTAAAAACAGCGTCAGATTTTGCAGGGCTTAAAAGTGAGCTTCTTGCAAAATCTCCGTTTGATTTATCGGGTGGCGAAAAACGCCGAGCAGCCATTGCCGGTGTAATTGCAATGGACCCTGATATACTTATTTTAGACGAGCCTACAGCAGGCTTAGACCCAATGGGCAGAGAAAATTTACTGAAGCAAATCAGTAAATATCATGACGAAAGAAAAAACACAATTTTACTTGTATCACACAGCATGGAGGATATTGCAAGAATTTCAGACAGAGTGCTTGTGATGAATAAAGGTAAAATGGAAATTCTTGACACACCTGCAAATGTTTTTGCACAGGGTGACAGGCTAAACGAAATGGGGCTTAAAATCCCACAGATTACGCAGATTATGAATACACTTTATCATAACGGATATAGCGTTGATGAGGGTATTCTTACTATAGAGCAGGCTGTAAAACAGCTTTTGCCATTAATAAATAAGGGGGAGAATAATTGATAAAGGATATAACACTTGGACAATTTTTTCCTGGTAATTCATTTATTCATAAGCTGGACCCCCGTGTAAAAATCCTGCTTATTATTGCATTTATAGTGTTGCTGTTTGTAACAAGCAATTTTATTTCACTTGCATTTATGGTGTGTGTTGTGCTTTTTGTGGTGTTACTTACAAAAATACCATTTAAAATGTATTTTAAGGGTTTAAAATCAATCGTATTTATTTTGATTTTTACATCGGTGCTGAATATATTTTACGGTACAGGTGACCCGATATGGCAGTGGGGATTTTTAAAAATTACAGCACAGGGTATAAACAGAGCTGTTTTTGTAACAGTAAGAATTATTGCACTCATACTTACAAGCAGCGTGCTGACCTATACTACATCACCCACCGACCTTACCGACGCACTCGAAAGACTTATGAAGCCGCTTTCAATCTTCGGTATAAAGGTGCATGAAATTGCAATGATGATGACAATTGCACTGCGTTTTGTACCAACCCTGCTTGAAGAAACCGACAAAATCATAAGTGCACAAAAATCAAGAGGTGCAGATATGGAAAGTGGTGGACTTATTAAAAGAGTAAAGGCAATGATACCTGTACTTGTACCGTTGTTTGTTTCTGCCTTTAACCGAGCGTATGAGCTGGCTGTAGCAATGGAATGTCGTTGCTACCGTGGTGGTAACGGAAGAACAAGAATGAAAACACTGCACACATCAAAAAAGGATGTAATCGCTGGTATATCGGTACTGATTATTTCAGCGTTGGTAATTTTATTTAATGTAATGTTCGGAGCAATAAACAAATGAGAAATTTTTTAATTACAATTTCATATAATGGCAGTAAATATCACGGCTGGCAAATTCAGAATAATGCACTTGCAGTGCAGGAGGTTTTTCAGAATGCACTTGAAAATGTTATCCAGAAAACCCCTTATGAGATAAAGGGCTGTTCACGCACAGACAGTGGTGTGCATGCTAATATGTACTGTATCAGCCTTAAAATGTGCCACAGCATACCGTGCCACCGTTTGCTTACAGCGTTAAACAGATTTTTACCACTGGATATTGCTGTGCTTGATATAGAAGAAAAGCCACTTGATTTTCACGCCAGATACAGCTGTAAAAGCAAGCAGTATGTATATAAAATATGGAACAGTCAGGTTCGCAATCCGTTTTTAGACGGTCTTGCTTATCATTATAAATATCCTATAGATGTTGATATGCTCAACAAGGCCTGTAAGGCATACATAGGCAGTCACGATTTTACATCGTTCTGTACAATAGATAACCGTAAAATGGAGGATATGACACGAACAGTTATCGATTTTACAGTAGAGCGTCAGGGTGATATGGTACTGCTTACAGTAGAGGCTGACGGCTTTTTATATAATATGGTTCGAATTATGGTAGGTACACTGATACGAATAGCAGAGGGGAAATTCGCACCTGACTGCATAGAGGATATAATAAATGCAAAGAACAGAGCTAAAGCAGGCCCTACAGCACCAGCCTGTGGCTTGTATCTGAATAAGGTAAGGTATTGATATAAATATTAAGGGGTTAACCAATGGCAGGAATATATTTTAGTGGAACAGGTAATTCAAAATATGCATTAGAGGTTTTTCTGCAGGAGTATGATTCTGAATGTAAAGCAATTTCTATTGAAGATGATAATATTGCAGAAAAAATAAAAGAGCATAAAGAGATAATATTCAGCTATCCTGTTCAATACAGCACAGTACCAAAAATATTAAGAGATTTTATTCATGCAAATAAAGCGTTGTGGAATAATAAAAAGGTGTTTATTATTGCTACAATGGGATTATTCAGTGGTGATGGATCAGGTGTTTTAGGGCGTCTGTTACAGGAATATGGTGCACAGGTAATTGGTGGCTTACATATAAAAATGCCAGATAGCATTGCCGATGAAAGAGTATTAAAACGCCCGTCAGAAAAGAATATTGCTATTGTTAAAGAAGCTGAAAACAAGATAAAAAATGCTGTTTATAAATTAAAGCAAGGTACTCCTGCACAAGAGGGAATAGGTACATTTTGTCGTATAGCAGGTTTTTGTGGGCAACGCTTTGTTTTTGGCTATAAAACCAAGAACTACACAGATAAGCTTAAAATTGATACCAAAAAATGTGTACAGTGTGGAAAATGTGTAAAAATATGTCCTATGAAAAACATCAGAATTAATAATGGTACCATCGTTTCTGGTAATCAATGTACTATGTGCTACAGATGTATTAATTATTGCCCTAAGCAGGCAATCACATTATTAGGTAAGCGAGTTATTGAGCAGACAAATATAGAAAAATATTTGTAATGACAGAATGATTAAAAGTAAAAGATTATTGCACCAATTTTCAACAAGGCTGCAATATTATAGATAAAGGAAGTGAAAGCATTGAAATGGAAAGTTAAAATGCGAAAAAGAGAAATGCTTAGCTATGAGGATAAACCCATAGAGGAATACGAAAGAGAAGAAAATAAACGAAAGTCAAAACCAGAGTCTGTAATACCAAAAAGCAAGAAAAAAACAATAGCGATAATAGCAGTTTTATTGGTAGCAGTTGTTGCTGTGTGTGGTCTGTGGCAATATATAGCACCAGATTCCCTGCTTAACAGCGTGGCTTCATCAAAGGTAAAGGGCGATGGTTTTCCTGTAAAAATAGAGGGTAAAATTGTAGACGAAAGCGACACCTGTGTGCTTAACAATAACCTTGCATATATAAGCGAAACACAATTTCAGCTTATTAATAATACAGGTGGATTAGTTCTTGACGAAAGAATAAAATTTGCATCTTCTGCAATGTCATCATGTAATGACTATGTTATAATTTACGACCGTGCTGGTAAAAATTACGAAATAAAAAACAGCACAGGTACATTATATAGAGGAGAGGCAGACGACGATATTTTTTCTGCACAGATTCTTGAAAATGGTTGCTATGCATTGCTTACAAAAAAATCAGGCTATACTGCAAAGCTTACTGTTTTTGACAATGACCATAAACAGAAGTATGCCTATTATTTTTCAGAATGCTATACAACAGATGTTGCTTTAAATAAAGATGCTACGAGAGCAGTTGTGTGTGGTCTTGACGCTTCAGACGGCAGTATTGTTTCTAAAATTTATGTGTTAGATTTTACAATGCCAGAGCCTATGGCTAAAATGGATTTTAAGGATAATACTATTTATGATGTTTCATTCTTAGAAAACGAAAATATTTCTGCTATAGGTGATAAGTCAACTATGATTATCACATCAGACTATCAGCAAAAGTACGAGTTTACCTATAATGGCTATAACCTTGTAAGCAAAGCAGTTGATAAAGACGGAGTATTCTTATCGTTGTCACCATTTACTGACGGTAAAAGCTGTGAGATATGGTATATTTCTCAGGACGCACTTACAACAATAACAAAAACAGGACTTTCTACAGAGTCTATGGACTTTAACGGAAAGAATGTTGCTATACTCAGCGATAATAAAATAACTACCTTTAACACAGCTACACAAACAACTATTGCCGAAAATGACGCAGGCATAGACGCAAAAAGCATATGCTTTGCAGACGACAATACAATTTATGTAGTAGGTATAAGCGAAATACGAGAAGTAAAGCTTAATACAGCCTATGATAAAAAGTAGTTAATATAAATTTATTTACAATTTGATAATTGTATTTTGAAGGTCAATGTGGTATATTATTTCAAAATGCAATTACTGTGAGGTTTTGCTGTGAATACTTTTGATTTAGTAATGATAATAATTACGCTGATTTTTATTGTTGCTGGCTATGTAAGAGGTGCCGTTAAGACAATATTGTCAGTTATAGGTGGTATTTTAAGCTACTTTATTTCAGTTGCATTAGGTAACAGACTTGCACAGCCTATATACGAAACCTTCTTCGAGAAGTCTATAAGTGAAGAAATTTCTGAACGAGTAGCCAGACTTGTAGAGCAAAACAATGGCGATATAGGTGACTCTGTGCTACAGGCATTACCAGATTCCTTACAAAGATTTGTAAGCAACACTAACCTTGTTGACTCTCTTAATAATGTTGTAGGAGAAACCAACGAGCAGGTAATTGCATCAGCATCAGGTATTATACATCAGGTTGTAGAGCCATTGGTGATAAGCCTGATTTCTGTGTGTGCTGTGTTTATACTGTTTATTGCGTTGAATACACTTGTTAGTTCTGTATTGCTTTTAGCAGACTTTGTCAATAAAATACCTGTAATAGGTAAAGTAAACAGAATAACAGGTGCAGTAATAGGATTTGTAGCAGGTATTGTTTTAATCAACGCAACAGTTTCTGTGTGTGGTCAGCTTTTACCTTATGTTGCAAGCGATTCTGAATTCAGCAACGAAGTCAACTCAAACTCTGTATTTTTTAAAATTTTCGCAGATGAAAAGAATGATTCTGAAATCTATGAAGAGGCAACTCAGCCTGATACAGAGGGAGAGTATGAATATTAATGAACAGTAAAAAAGAAGATATGGCTGTAAAAAACAACAGCATTGATTCAGTTTTTACCATTCCGAATATCATTTCATTTGTCAGAATTTTTTTGATTATACCGTTTACTATTTATTTTGTTACAGAAGAATATATAATAGCCTTTGCTGTTATTCTTGTGTCAGGAGTAAGCGACTGCCTTGACGGCTTTCTTGCAAGAAAGCTGAATCAGGTAACAGAGCTTGGCAAGCTTTTAGACCCTTTAGCAGATAAGCTTACGCTGGTATCGGTATTAATCTGTTTAGGAATTTTAATCCCTAAATTATTGCCTATGGTGATAATCCTTGTATTAAAGGATGTACTCATGCTTGCCGGTGGCTTATACCTGTTAAAACAGGGTATAATTCCACCTCCTGCAAAATGGTACGGCAAAGTGGCAACAATCGTTTTTTATATTTCAGTAGTAATAATAGTTTTCTTAAAAGGTTTTTTAGAATACGAGGTTTACATGCTTACATTTATCCTGTTAAGCATAACATTTGTTGCCATGATGTTTGCATTAATAAAATATGCAATTATTTTTAAAGCCCTTTTAGAAAATAAAGGCAATAATATAAGTAAACAATCTAAAGGAATAGAGGATATATAATTATGCTATGTTGCAAATGTAACAAAAGACCAGCTGTTGTTTTTGTATCAGATACAACAAACAACAAACCAACACAGGGTTATTGCTTAAGCTGTGCTAACGAGCTAGGCATTAAGCCTGTAAAGGATTTAATGAAAAATATGGGCATAACAGACGAGCAGCTAGAAAGCATGCAGGAGTCTATGGACAGCCTTATGGATATGAGCGAAAACGGAGAAATGCCTGACCTGCAAGAGCTTTTAGGTAATGCTGATATGTCAGCTCTTATGGGTATGGACAGTGACCTTATGGAGGATGGTGAAGATAACCCTGATAAATTTACTCAGGGTGGAGCACCAACCTTCCCATTCAATATTTTCGGTGGAGCTTCACAAAATAAAAAAGGCGATAACTCAAAGCAGAAGGGTAAAAAGAAAAAGGAGTCAAGCCATAAGCATATTGACGCCTACTGCACAAACCTTACTGAACGAGCAAGAAACGGCAAGCTTGACAGAGTTATAGGCAGAGATAAAGAGATTGCACGAGTAATCCAGATTCTTTCAAGAAGAAGCAAAAACAACCCTTGCCTGATAGGTGAGCCTGGTGTAGGTAAAACAGCTATTGCCGAGGGCTTGGCATTAAGAATAACAAAGGGTGATGTTCCTCAGCGTTTAAAGGATAAAGAAATCCAGCTTCTGGACCTTACAGCTCTTATAGCAGGCACACAGTTCAGAGGTCAGTTTGAAAGCAGAATAAAGGGGCTTACAGCTGAGGTTAAGGCTGCTGGTAATATTATTCTGTTTATCGACGAGGTGCATAACCTTGTTGGTACAGGTGACTCAGAGGGTACAATGAATGCTGCAAATATCCTGAAGCCTGCACTTTCAAGAGGTGAAATTCAGGTTATCGGTGCTACAACCTTTAATGAGTATAGAAAATACATAGAAAAGGACGCAGCACTCGAAAGGCGTTTTCAGCCAGTTACAGTTAACGAGCCATCTATAAAGGATACAATCGAGGTGCTTTCTGGTGTAAAGGATTACTACGAAAAGCACCACCGTGTAGCTGTGCCAGAGCAGACAATACGCAGAGCAGTTGTGCTTTCAGAAAGATATATAACAGACAGATTTTTACCAGATAAGGCAATAGACCTTCTTGACGAAGCTTGTGCCTGTGCTGCTTTAGGCTGTAAAGCAATGGAGGAGTACGACAAGCTTAATGACAATTTAAGATACCTTAAGGTACGAGAAGAAGAGCTTGCAGAAAATCAGGAAGCAATAGACTACGAAGCAGTTGCAAAGGTTCGTTCAGAAATGGCACAAACCAAAGAAAAGCTACAGGTGCTTGAGCCAGAGGCTTTAGGTGTTGTAGTAGAGGATAAGCACCTTGCAAAGGTTATTGAGCTATGGACAGGTATCCCTGCACAAAGAGTAGAAGAAAACGAGCTTAATAAGCTGTCTGACTTAGAAGAGTCTATGAAAAAGCATATTATCGGTCAGGACGAGGCAGTAAATGCCATTGCAAAGGCTGTACGCAGAAGCAGAGTACAGATAAGCCCACGCAGAAGACCAGCTTC
Organism: Acutalibacteraceae bacterium; assembly: GCA_036301785.1. Classification (GTDB taxonomy): domain Bacteria; phylum Bacillota; class Clostridia; order Oscillospirales; family Acutalibacteraceae; genus CAG-964. Next base: position 11,321 of record JAXJDU010000386.1, read on the forward strand.
ATTCATTTTTGTAGGCCCTACAGGTGTAGGTAAAACAGAGCTTGTAAAGGTACTCGCAGAGGAGCTGTTTGACACTCCGGAAACACTGATAAGACTTGATATGTCTGAGTATATGGAGAAGCACGCTGTTTCTAAAATTATCGGCTCACCACCAGGCTATGTTGGCTATGACGAGGCAGGACAGGTTACAGAAAAGGTAAGAAGAAAGCCATATTCTGTACTTCTCTTTGATGAAATAGAAAAGGCTCATCCAGATGTGCTGAATATTCTTCTTCAGATACTAGACGAGGGCAAGGTTACAGACGCTCACGGCAGAGTTGTAAACTTTGAAAATACCGTAATCGTTATGACCTCAAATGCAGGAAGTGCTAAAACTGAGCATGCACTTGGCTTTGGCAAAACAGAGGAAAACGCAAACAGAGAAAAGGTGCTTAAGGCTTTACGAGAGTTTTTAAGACCAGAGTTTATAGCAAGAGTAGATGATATTGTAGTGTTCAGAAGCCTTGATGAAAACGACTTTAAGGGTATTGCAAAGCTTGTTTTAGACGAATATGTAGAGTCACTGTCAGAAAAGGGTATTGCTTTTGCTTATGATGAAAAATCTGCTGAATTTATCGCAAATAAATCAGCAGGTGGCAAAAGTGGTGCAAGAGATATCCGTAACTTTATCCGTCATAATGTTGAGGATAAAATCGCAACAGAAATCATCAGAAACGGCGAGGGTGTTTTAAGCATGATAGGCATGACAGCCAACGACACCGAGCTTGTGCTTGATGTAA
>JAXJDU010000387.1:0-1334 GCA_036301785.1 Acutalibacteraceae bacterium
CCAAATGGCTACATTACTTAATGTACCTATCGAGGAGCTTAATGCTCTTGCTTCAACAAGCGAGAAAACATATACTATTGCTTCACGCTGTGGCGTATTTGCAAAAACAGATATTCAGCCATTGCTTAATCAGGGTGCAAGAAAAAGCGATATAGCCGAGAGTATCTTTGCTGCTGTTGTAAACCAGACAATAGCTGGCTTGGCTCAAGGTAGAGAGATTGCAGGACAGGTAGTTTATCTTGGTGGTCCTCTAACATTTATGGAGCAGTTGAGAAAACGCTTTGACAAGGTGCTTAAAACAAAGGGTATCTGCCCAGAAAATTCACTTTATTACGTTGCTTGTGGTGCAGCTTTGTGTGCTGAAAATCCTGTAAACTTTGATAAGGTTATAGCTCAAATTAACGATTATCGTGGTAGTGGTGATTTTGCATTCCATTCACCTCTATTTAGAAATGAAAATGAATATAACGAGTTTATTGCTCGTCACGAAAAGGCACAGGTAGAAACAGCTGACCTTGTTTCTTACAAGGGTAAGGCTTTCTTGGGTATAGACGCAGGCTCTACTACTGTAAAGGCTGTAGTAATGGGTGAAAATGGTGAGTTGCTTACATCTCGCTATTTGTCAAACAGTGGTAACCCAGTACCGATTATAAAAGAGTTTTTAGAGGACCTTTATAAGCAGGCTCCTGATATTTATATTGCATCATCGGCTGTTACAGGCTACGGTGAAGAAATTATAAAAAATGCATTTATGGCTGACTATGGCATAGTTGAAACAGTTGCACACTTTACAGCAGCTAAAAAGTTTATGCCTAATGTTGAGTTTGTAATCGACATTGGTGGTCAGGATATTAAGTGCTTTAAAATACATAACGGTGCTATAGACAATATCTTCTTAAACGAGGCTTGTTCATCTGGCTGTGGTTCATTCTTGCAGACATTTGCAAATGCACTTGGCTATAATATAGAGGAATTCTCTAAACTTGGATTATTTGCAAAACAGCCTGTAGACCTTGGTTCACGTTGTACTGTATTTATGAACAGCTCTGTAAAGCAGGCACAAAAGGACGGTGCAACTATCGAGGATATTTCAGCTGGCTTGTCTTTAAGTGTAGTTAAGAACGCACTTTATAAGGTTATAAGAGTTTCTGACCCTAAAAAGCTAGGCACAAAGATTGTAGTACAGGGTGGTACATTCCTTAATAATGCTGTACTGCGTGCATTTGAGCAGGAAATGGGTGTGCAGGTAGTTCGCCCTACAATTTCTGGTCTTATGGGTGCATATGGTGCAGCTCTTTACGCACAGTCAAAATATACAGAGGGCAAGAGTACCC
>JAXJDU010000388.1:0-21358 GCA_036301785.1 Acutalibacteraceae bacterium
AGTAAATTATGCCGACAAGTTGTCTAGTGTTTAATTAGGTATTAGTATTAAACCCTCACCGAAAAAATTGCATAATTTCATAAAACTACCCCCACAAAACTCAAAAACAAAATTTTGTGGGGGTTAACTATAGTATGTAACCTGAATTTATATTTCTAAAGCTGTTTCTCAAAGAGGAGGTATTCTCGTTGAGAAACTATTTTTTTGTTGATATATTTTTCTGACACCTTACCCTTTTTTATCAATGCACCTATTGCTGACGCATTTTTATGGCATAGCTCTTCAAACATAGCCTGAGATAACGCCGAGCCAAGTCCTAAATGCTTTTCGTCAACACCTAAATAAAGCAGAACATAGTTATTGCATTTTCTTCTGTTTTTAAGCATGAAGATAAGCTCGTACAGTCCTAAGCTTCCATAAAGTCTGTTGCTGTAATCGGGTACACCAATGAAAAATCCTACCATTTTGTCATTTTTGTACACCAGCTTTACCATAGAGAAATCAAGTATTAATTTAAGGCTTTTATAAAGCTCTCTGAATTCCTCCTCGGTGATATAAGAAAAAACAGGGAAGTCACTGTAAAGCTTTATAAGAAGCCTGTAAACATCGCCTACAGCTTCGTCCCAGTCCTGTTTTTTTGGTGAAACAATGTGATAACCCTTTCTGATAAAAAAGTTGTATCGCTTTATATAGGTTGGGTCATGCTCTTCTTTTTTCGAAAATCTTTTATAGATGTTTGATACATAGGTTTCAGAAATTTCAAAGCCGACTTCTTTCCATAGCCTTGGGTAGTATTCTTTTCCATAAGGCTCTGAAAAATAACGGTGTTTGTCAAAATTATCAGACTTCATTCTGTAGCCAATCCAGAAGCTTGCGTCTACAGGGCCTGTAAGCTTTTTTATTCCGTTTTCTCTTGCAAAGCTTCCGGCAACATCAACCATTGCCTTTACAGCTGTGATGTTGTCTTCACTGTCGAAAAAGCCTAAATAGGCTTCGTCTTTATCAGGGTATATTGTAACAGCACATCGTGCAACAGCCTTTTTATCAAGATAGCAGACAAACGCAGTAAGGCTGAAGTATTTGCTTAGCGTATGTGTGCCCTGCAAAAGAGAAAGCTCCTCTGAGCGTTTTTGCATAAGCTCATTTCTGGAGTGTATGCGTGCAGGAAGCGATAAAAAATCCTCGTATTCGCTTGCTGTAACCTTTTTAACGAGATACATTTTTATTTCTCCTTATCACATATTGTTATAGTGCCGTTGTCGCCGTTAAGCTCTATTATATCGCCGTCCTTTATCAGCTCCGATACATCCTTAACGCCGACTACAGCAGGTATTTTCAGCTCTCTTGAAATAATCGCTGTGTGTGACAGCAACGAGCCTTTTTCGCTGATTATACCCTTGGAATCAGAAAGAATAAACACCCAGCCCGGGTCTGTCATTTTTGCTACAATTATTTTGCCCTTGGTATCAGGAGGATTGCAAGCGTCCTTTACAACAACTGCTTCTCCCTTTACTATACCAGCAGATGATGGTGTACCATGAAGAATTTTTTTATCAGAAAATACCTTTGATACATTATCGGTATGAGTGATTTTTTTGTCGAACTCCTTGCCAGAAAAGACTATTCTTGAAAAAGCAGGAAGCTCATAAAAGCCCGTATAGGCTTCTTTTCGCTGTTTGATTATTTCTGCAAAGGTGTCAGGATTGCCGTTGAAAAGCTCATCTTTTGTAAGGTAGAAAACATCTCTCTTATCACAGAGTTTATTACTTTCGCAGAAAATTTCACCAGCTCGTAAAAACATAGAACGAACCATGCCGTAAATTCTTGTTCTGTTAAGGCGAGAAATCTCTCGGTTCATTATGCCCACAGAAGCCTTTTTTGCAAAATAGATAATTCTTTTCTTTCTTTTTTTAAGACCAAGAGATATATCTGCTGTATTTTTTTTGGTGTCATCAAGAAGTGAGCGTTTTGTTCGCTGGAATATCTCTTTATCAGAAGAAAGCTCTGCAATTTTTTTGACAAGAAGCAAAGGGCTTTCTCTGAAGGTTACAGTTTCCAGCTTCAGCTCCTCAGGTGAACGGTCACCATATAGCGAAATATACTTATAAAGCTTTTCTTTAAACTGTGGATATTCAGCAAGTCTTTTTTCAAGCTCCTGCTCACTTTCTGAGGAGCTTAACCTTTCAAGCATTTTTCTGTCGCATGAAGCCAGCCTTATCATGGCTCTTATAGGCTTCATGCTTTCTATATTAGAAATACCACTTATAAATTCATTTACCTTTTTTTCGTAGTCCTCTATACCAGATTTTTTAATTTCTGACTTTAAAAGTCCTGTAAAAATAAACGCATAAAGGTCATTCAAAAGAGTAATATCCCATGCAGAAAGCACCTTATCTGAAATTTCATTATATAGCTTTTTTATATCATCAAGAGTAATATCAGCTGTAAAGCTTTCTCTGAAATATTTTTCAGTGGCAGGGAATGAGGCGTTGAGCTTTTCCATGTTTTTCCTTACAGAAAATGCCTCTGAAACAGCATTGAAGTATGTAGAAATTCTTCTATAGAATGGTAGCTTAACACAGCAACCGTCATGAGATTTTTCTGCAACACCCATCATATCCTGCCAGATTGGTATTATCTTTTTTGACATCGGCAAAAATGACAGCAGGGTATACCAGTTTGATATTTTATAATAAACTCTGCCGTTTGCCGAGCCAGTCATATTATAGTAGGTATCGTTGAATTGGTTTACAAAGGCTTCATCGTGCAAAACTCGCTTTGCCAAGCCCTTGAAAACTCCACTGTATGCCTCCTTTACAAATGAGATTGTAAGAGGAAGTGATATGCCAGGGTAGCTTTCTACTATGTTGCTGTTATCAAGTATTAATGGGTCTTTGTCGGTTATCGTTGTTATAGGTCTTGCCTGAAGAATAAAAACCTCGCTGTTTTTAACTGCAAATTCTATATCAACCAGCTTTCCGAAAATACCCTCTACCTCTGCACATAGCTCTATAAGCCTTTCGATAAGCTCATCGGTCATAGCTGGTGCAGAGGCTCCTGTTTTTTCGGTGTAATATTTTTTATCGGTTCTGTTGTAATAGCAGGTTGTAACATCGGTTTTTTCTTCAACTACATTGTCGCCTGTTTTACAGCCCATAACAATAACACTTTCGTTTAAAATACCCTGAGGATTTGCAGAGAAAATAACTCCGGAGAAATCAGCGTCAATCATTTCCTGAATAATAACAGTCATCTTTATTCCGTCTGAGTTTATTCCGTTTTCTTTGCAGTAAGAAAGAACACTTTCATTTTCTGCTGACTCAAAGCATTTTTTTATCGTGCTGAATACAGCTTCTTTTTTTACAAAAAGAAAGCTGTCGAACTGACCAGCAAATGAAAGCTCTGTGGAATCCTCGCAAAATGCCGAGGAACGCACCGAAAACTCCTTTCTGTCATCTAAGAGAGAAAGGAGCTTTTCTTCAGCAGGTATTTCATTTACGCAAAAAAGTGACGGAACATTAATACCATTTTCTTTCATGATAAAAAGTCGCTCTGCTTTTTTGCCGATTTTATTGTTTTTAAAATTTTCTGATGTAATAAATCTGTTCATATCTTTCCAAAAATCATATAGGCAGGGATTATCAGAAGCATTGTAGCCTCTGTGATGTATGTGTATATCTCAACTCTTGTAACAAGCTTGAATCTTTCAGGATTTTTCGCAAACAGAATAAACTCAATAGTCATTACTGCAACATTTATTATCAGTATGAAAAATCCTATCATATTAAGCCTTATAACAAGCAACAGGTTTGTAACGATGTCTACAAGAGTAAGAATAAGAACAAAATATGTAGACTTTTTGTAGCCGAAAAGCTTTGAGTAGGTAGTGTATTCTGTTTCGTTCTTAGGAGCACGGATTTTTCTGGAAATTTCCCATATAAGAGCAGGGAAGTAAAGTGTCATAAGAACAAGGAATGATGTTAATGTAAATGGCTGCAGATTATATTTTATACAGCAGAATGAGATGATATAAAGATTTAAAACCATCTGCACAGGATTATGAGTTACCAAAGCCAAAGGCAGGCTTTTGCTGATTTTGTGCTTTTGGAAAAACCACATAGACATCATAACACCGTATAGCATTAAAAACAGATAGAATAAAAAGTTATTCATAAAAACAGCGTTAAGAATTGTCATAACAGCAAGGTCAATGGCAACAACCGTGTTAAGGTCTTTTTTGCTTACCTTTCCACTAGGGAAGGCTCTGTGTGGAAAAAGCTTCTTGTCTGTTTCGTAATCCTTGAAATCATCTGCAATTCGCAGAAACATCAGAAAGCCAAATACAGTTAATCCTCCTACTACTTCCTGTATGCCTAAAGAAAAATCTGTAATGCCGTAGTTTAACAGCAGTATAAAATAGATTTCTCCAAAGACGATAAAGCCAAGTAAAAGCCTTGGTATAAACGGGTACATCTCTTTAAAATAAATATTAAGTCGTTTAAGCATTTTTCTTTCCTATCCTTTCACCAATAAGCACCTTAGTTTCTGTTGCATTATCAGAATTTTTAAGAATATCCTCATCAATAGTTATAGCATCCTTTTTTACCATAACAACACAGGTAGAGCCACCCATCTCGAAATAGCCCTTTTCTTCTCCTTTAGAAAAGGTTTCTGCAGGGTGGTTTATTATTTTTCCTACAAGCAAAGCACCTATTTCAATCTGATAGCAGGCTCCGAAGCTTTCAGTTTCTATATATGAAACACTGCGACAGTTTTCTGAAAACACCTTATACCTTTTTGAGGATATAGGGCTTACTGTGTGGAGCTTACCGTCTATATACTTTTTACGGATAATTTTTCCGTTATCAAAAAAGCAATATCTGTGGTAATCGTCAACTGTCAGCCTGAAAACAAGGCAATAACCACCATAAAAATCCTCGGGTAAAGGCTCGGCTATAATCTCGCTTGCAGTGTAAATGCTGTTTTTTATCGGGATTTTTCCGTCATCTGTAATTTTGTAGCATAGCAGCTTGCTGTCTGCAACTGATATAAAATCGTTTTTATCACAGGAAAATTCTCTTTTGCCGTCTGCAAGCCGTCGTGTGAAAAAGTCAGAAAACGAGATATACTCTCTGTTTTCAAAATCACTCATAACAATTCCGTATTCTTCAACAAACGGAGCAATTTTTTCTGCTGATTTCTTTGTAGAGTTTCTCTTTGCGTTAAAGCGTGAATAGGCTTTGCCAGCGATAAAAAGCTTCAGTATAATTCTTCCCAAAGGGTTACCATACAGAAAGCTTAGTGCCTTTTGTCCGTATTGCTTATCCTCGTAAAATACCTTGTTTTTTCTGTCGTAAATCTTCCCCATGCTATGCACCTATAAGCATTACAGCTGCTGCAAGTGCAATTGCCAGTAATCCAAGCAGAGCATATGCAATACCCTTTGGCTTTGCAATTTTTATTTTTAAAACAAACAGCACAGCTGTTACAAGAAGGCATACAGGCATAATTATGCCTGTAATACTGAAAATCTGCCCTACGATAAATGCAGCTACAACTATCAGCGAGGCAAATGTAACAGGTAAGCCAGTGTAAAATTTTGTTTCTGCTGTGGTAGAGGTGGAAACATTAAAGTAGCCTAGCCTTGTAATTGCTGCAATTACATAAAGGGAAGAAATTATAATATGATACCACTCTGTGTTGCCCATAGCAAAAGAGAGTACAACAGGGAAAACAGCAAAGCTGACCATATCTGTAAGTGAATCTATCTGAATACCAAATTCCTTTTCTTCCTCTGTTCTTTTACAGCGTCGTGCAATCATTCCGTCAAAAAGGTCTGCAACACCACAAACAATCATACATAGTACAGCGTATTTTATTTGTCCTGCAAACGCAAGTGCCATTCCCAGAACAGCTGATATTGCACCTATGTATGTAAGTATTACAGATTTATTGTAATATCCTAAAAGCATTTTCAATTCTTTTCACCACCAAGTATAATTTCTCCGGTTTCGCCATTTATTGTAATGGTTTCACCGTCCTTTATAAGCTTTGTTGCATTTTCGGCACAAACAACGCAAGGAATACCGTATTCTCTTGAAACAATAGCAGCATGGCAGAGTATTCCACCGTATTCTGTAACAATTCCACCCAGCATAGCAAATTTACCGGTCCAGCCGGTATCTGTGAATTTTGTTATAAGAATATCACCCTCGCAGAGTCTGTCTGTTTCGTCAAGTGAGTGGATAATTCTTGCTGTGCCGGTTGCTTTAAAGCAAGAGCAGCCAATGCCCGACAATGCTTTGTCAGAATTATTTTTTGAAGTGTCAGAAAAGCTTGAGCCAATCTCGTTTTCGTTGGTAAAGTTCTTGAATGAAGAATAATAAATTTTATTTCTTTTAATTATTTCGTCAAGGTCGTTACCAGAAATCTCACCGTCAAGATATTTTCTGATATCCTCAATTTTTGTAAACCAGATATCATTTTTATCAGAAATTACCTTCTCGTTAAAAAGCGTATCGGCAAGCCTTAATGTATAGGCTCTGATTATGCAGTAAAATTTTGTAGAAACATCTCTGAATTCTTCTCTCCACCATAAAAGCCTACGCATTTCGGTTACATTTTTCTCTAATTTCTTGTAAGCTGATGACGAAAGCTTTTGCTTTGCCCTTGCCATTTCTTTATTGAAGTCATCACGCAAACGGGCAGAATCTGTTTCCGGAGAGCAGTCATCGCCTAAAGCACAGGTGTTTTTTACATCGTTTACTATTGTATTTATATCCTCATAAAATGACGGATATGTTACATCAAGCTCCTTTTTAGAGTGATAGCCGAAATTTTCGATATACTTTAAAACTCTGTCGCCAAAAGGTACGATATTAAGTTTTTTTGCAATTTCATCGGTAGGGGTGTTGTTCCAGAAATTAAGTGCCTTTTTGTCGTTTCTTATGCTTCTGCTTATTTCCCACATATCATAAAAAGGTAACAGGTGAGAAATATTATCAAGTCCACCAATAAGGGTAAAATATCCTCCCTGAGTGGTGTGCTTTAAAATTTTATCCTTATATAATGACTGATGAATTGTATTAATAAAAATCTGTCTGAAGTATGTACTCTCACTTTTCAGGTAATCAGTGAAAATAAGCTTTCTCCACTTTTTCTTTATTTCATCAGATGAAAAATGATTTTCTTTGTTTATAAAATAATCGTTATAGGTTTCTGTAAGCTCAGCCTTCAGGTTTTCTGCATTGGCTTTGCGTTCAGCAACAATCTTTTTCTGTCCCAGTGCCATTCTTATAATACCTATAATGGTTTTAGGGTTAATCGATGTAGTAGCACCATCGCCACTGTATGTTATCTTAACACCTATTTCACTGTCGAAATCTCGTTCTTTATAGCCAGGTACCTTAGCCATTGCTGATTTTACCACGCTTAAATTCCAGTATGGTCTGCCATAGAACATCTCACCAAGCTTTTTGTTAAGCTCGTCTGGCTTCATAATGTCAGATTCAATAAGGAATTTTCTCAGCTCACTTTCCCATATGTATTCGTAAAGACTCCACATATATGGTGTGCATACAGTAGCAGAAACACCACCGTCCTTAAAATCGGCAGTAGTCCACTGGTCGCTTATTCCACCGTAAAGAATTTTTGTTATGGCTCTTGCCTGTAAAATATAAAGAACACCGTTTTCATACGCAAATTCAATATCACAAGGGTAGCCAAACAGCTGTTGGATTTTAAGTGCAGTGTCTGAAATTTCTTTTATATTCTGTTCAGAAATCAGCTCTCCTGATGAAAGTGTTGTTTTTTTATTCCACCAATCATAGGAGTATCTCTCGGCAGAAACCTTACCACTCACAAGGTTTTCACCCTGACCACTTGTAGCTTCAATTAAAATTTCTTTGTCATAGCCACTTATAGGGTTTACTGTAAAGGCAACGCCACTTACATCAGAGTCAACCATTTCTTCAATAATAACAGCCATTTCAGCCTCGGTGGCAGATATATGATTGGTGGCAAGGTACGAAAGAACAGTTTCGGAATAAGCAGAAAGATAGCATTTTATAACAGCCTCTGCAATTTCGTCTATACCATTCATATTTATGAATGTATCGTACTGTCCGGCAAAAGAAAAGCCTGTTAAATCTTCCTTTATACCACTGCTTCTTACAGCGTATTTCTTCTGTGGGTCTATATTCTTTTTGATTCCATTCTTAATATCATCGTTTAATGTAAGCGAGGAATAAAGCTCTGAAATCCTTTCGGAGGTTTCCTTTGCGTTATCCTTTGTAAGCTTTTTTAAAAGGTCAGTAACCTCGTTTTTGTTTTTGCTTTCAGAGATAGTTTTTATAAAAATATCATTTCCAAGAACAATACCGTCAGGCACATTAAGCCCGTTGCTTTTCATAAAGGCAAGAAAAGCAGCTTTATTGCCCACCTTGCCAGCGTCCAGCTTTTCGTCAAGATTATAAATATTCATTATATTTAATCCTTTCGGTTAAAACATATTTTTTCTTAAATGGCAGAAATATAAAAGCATATTAAATATAATGTGTGTTAATGCACCTACCAGTACATATAAAAAGTAGTACCACAAAGGCAACGGAAAGAACATACACACCACAAGAACACAACCAAAAATTGAATCTGCCTGGTCAAGAAAAATAAAAAATACTTTTTTAAAGCCACTTATATCATTTTTACCAGGGGTAATGCCAAGTCTTCTTTTTATAAAGCTGTTTGGCAGCTCAAACAAAGTGTATGCCACACCTGTAAGTGTGCCTGTTAGAATGTTGAATAAAAGTGTGTTATCATAATTTCTGTAAAAATAATTGTATGCAGACAGAGATGTGCTGTTTGCCAGAATTAACCCCCACAATACAGAAAACAGAATACCGAAGATAATCATTCCAACAACCCCTTTAAAGGTTTTGTTATCTCCAAAAATTCTGTTGCCGTCAAAAAAGTTTTTGCTAAAGTCAACAGGCTTTTTCAGAAAGCTGAATACATTACTTTTACACCAAACCATATTCATAATTCCTGCAAGAATAACAGGCAATAAAGTTACATACATTTCTGCAAGCTTATCCATAAAAACACCTTCTGTTTAAAATGTTATATTTAAGTTTTAGAATAGCACATAAAATGTAGAAATTCAATATATAATGCCATTGTTAAAAACAACTTGACAAATAAAACCAATTATGTTGCAGATTTCTACATCAGAAGGTTACAACATAATTGGTCTGTTTAACGGGTAAGTATATAGCTTTTTTGTATGAATATTTAATTCTTTGGTTTTTGAATTAAGAAAAATGGCTTCCTGTTATATCTGGCTAAAGGTGGTTTCTAAAAATTTGATAATATCATGCTTTGATGAATCGTCGGTGTATATTACTACTGTACCGAATAAATCATCGAATTGATATATTAAGTCGAATTTGTCACCTTTTATTTTGTATTGCTCGTCACCTACAACAAAGATGCTTCCACCACAATTATCACGAAGCTTTTTTACAAGAGCAACAAAAGCCTCAGGCTCATCCCAATCATCATGGGTTATAAAAATCCATTTTTCTTTTTCGTCAATCATAAAGATTCTATAATTATATTTATTCATTATTATATCCTTTCAGGTTTATATCTGAGTAGGAATATGGCTACAAAAAATGTAATTAACTCTGCACCTGAAAATGACAGCCATACACCGTTTAATCCCCAGAGTGCATTCATTACAAGAGCACATACCACAATGGCAACAGCACCACGCAGAAGTGAAGCAACCGTTGCTCTTATTGCTTTATAGGTTGATGAAAAATATGTTACAAGTAAAATATTTATACCTGCAAAGCTATAGCCTAAAAAGTATAAGCGTAAAGCAGTGTGGGCATATTCAGCAAGCTGTGTGTTTTGCTCGCTGTTGAAAATTGCAACAAGCTGATTTGTAAAGCACCATGCAGCTGCAATAATAATTCCCTCTAATACTACACAGGTTATAACACCAAGCTTTAAAAGCTGTTTTAATTCAGCTGACTTGCCTTGACCATAGCACCTGCTTAAAAGTGGTTGCATACCCTGTGATACACCGTTGAATATAGACATAGCAATCAAAGACAGATTTGCAACAATACCATATGCAGCCACACCCACATTGCCGGATGATGACAATATAAGTGTGTTAAATACAGCTGTAGTAATAGCAGAGGATATTTCACCTACAAAAGCAGAAACTCCAAGCTTACAGCACGAAAACAACAGCTTGAATGACGGTGGTCTGAATTTAATCTGCATTGTACTTTTTTTACTTCTGTAATGCAACGAGCAGATTAAAATAGAAATTACAGGCGACACACCCGTTGCCAGTGCTGCACCAGTTAAGCCTAAATCAAGTGGAAACATAAAAATATAGTCAAAAGCAATATTGAAAAGGCTTGAAACTATAGCTGCAACCATTGCTGTGGTGGGAGCATTATCGTTACGCACAAAGGTTGTAAAGGTGAAGTTAGCCATAAAAAACGGAGAAGCCATTAAGGCAATCTGCAAATAGCTTTTGCCTAGTGTGGCAATGGTGTGGTCTGCACCCATAAGCACAAGTAGCTTTTCAGAAGCCAGCAATCCTGTAAGTATAAACGGAATACTGAAAATAATCTGCCATATAAGTGAATGTGTAAAGTAGCTGTCTATGTTTTTTACACCCTGAGCCTTTTTGATTGCGTGGCTTGTAGCCGAGCCAATGCCCACCATAGCACCGAGTGCAAATATAAGACCATATACAGGCAATGCAAGATTAAGCACAGTTATACCATTTGCACCAGAGTATAAAGAAATGAAAAATGTGTCTGCCAGCAGATAAGCAGATATACCTAGCATACCAGCAACATTTCGTGATACATATTTAAAAAATTCCTTCCTCAAAAGCCGACCTCCGTTTAAGATATGTGTTATAGAGTTTAATAATATTTTTAGGTAAGACAAACTTAATTAAAGGTTAAATTCTTTTCTTAAAATATCAATTAGTTCGATTGCTCGTTTTTTATCGAATTGTAGTATTTGTTTTGCACTAGAAGAGCTACCTTCTGGACCATAGGTTTGAATTTGAAATAATCTTTCACCATGAATTTCAGTGGTTGAATAACTAGTTTCTCTGATATCGTGTTTTCTGAAACTACGGTTCTCTTTTTCCCATTTATCCACAAACATCTTATCGCCTCCAGTTTTTTCAAAATTATTATGATGTTTAAGTGTGCTGCGTTTTTCTTGTTTTATCTGATAATACCTGCCAGTCTGCAATTACAGACCAGCAGGTATTTTTAGTGCCTGTGATTATTGCTCAGGATAAAATAGCTGTCAGGCTGATAATATCAATAAAGCTTATATGCTGATATCATCTGTCAGCTTTATTGTTTCTCCACCTTAAATGAATATTTCACACCATCTTCAATTCTGGTTGAGTCAACACCAGTCATGGCATATTCACCATTGATATAGAAAGCCCAGTAGGTTTTATCTATATCGTAATCAGCTGTAATGCCGTTTACTGACTTAACATATAAACCATACTGTCCGTTTTCACCGTCAATCAGCTTTAAATCAAGCAATGCGTCGCCAACGGTTTCTTTGTCGGTGTGAATTTCAAAGCTTGTTTCGTTACCGTTTAAATCAACAACGCTAAACGGAAACATTGTTTCACCTTCACCAAGCACTTTTGCTGTGTCTGATACAGCTGTTTGTGCCTCGGTTGCCTGTGTTTCGGTTGCCTGCACCTCTGTTGTCAGCTGACTGCTGTCATCGGGGTTATTCGTTACACAGCCTGATGTTGTAAATGCCATAGCCACAATAAGCATTGAACCAAGGAGTAACGAAGTAAATTTTTTACTGTTGTTAAATCTCATAATTCTTTTCCTCCTGAATTTTAAAATAATTTTCCTTTTCGCTGGAACTCGCAGCTTTAACAAAGGAAAATAATATCCGGATATTTCGACTAAGCGATACATAAATCCGTCTTCTCAGATTAACTCCAATGACATTTCCCCGATTGTGGCATCAGGTAAGGAAATATGCAATCAATACGCATCACGGCGACGGGCTCGTATGGGCTTTGCACCCATTTCCCCGGATATTACTTCTATCATAAATTTATGATATACATTGTTTGTAAGATGAGATATGTATGATTATATCATAATTATCTGCTATATAAAAGTTAAGTTTGTATGGTTGTCGGATTATTTTAAATTGTGGTTTTCAAAAGTTGAAATACACATTAAAACTCATTACAATCTTCCTCAACCTCGTTGTCGATATCTGCCTGTACTTCCTGTTCAATTTCATAGTAGGTTTCAAGACAATTATCAAGAATTTGCAATGTTATCAGCTCATCGTAGTTGTATATCAACAGCTTTGCACCCTTGTCAGTAAGGTCGCTGATAAGCTTACGGAACAGTCTGTTTCTGTCAACATTATTCATGTCATCGCAGATATCCCAGCTGTATAAATCATGTTCGATTACATACTCATTATTTTCGATTCGCTTTTTTATTTCTGCCATTGACAGAGCTTTGTTGTATTTTCTGAGTACAGGTATATATTTTGCAATGCTGCTGTCATTTTCGATTTTTAGCTTCAGCATAGAATTTACCTCCGTTGTTAAATTGATAATATACTGACAGCATTATTCAGTACACAGCAATAAGTAAAAAAATCATAATTGCTACTGTAGCGATAGCTGATAAAATCAGTGAGATAATAAAATAGTGCTTGATAAGGTACATCTCGCTATAGCCAAGCTGACCAGAAATACAGGCTTTTTTAGGATTCTTTATGTAATATAGTGTGATTGTTTCTGGAAATTCATCTTTTGAATCTACTTTGTATCTGCGTTTTTTACCGTTGCAGTCGTACTCATAGGTGTATTCAGTTCTATATTCCTCTGTGCTGTGTTCTATCTTGTTTGAGGTGGTGTGGTGATTTCTTTTATAATAGCCTTTACGATTGATAAGTGTGGCAGGTATCATGTGGCCATCTCGTTGTGCCTTTTCGCATATCCGTTCATTTATAAAGGGAATATACCAAAACAGCCTTACTACACTGAAAATCGGTGCAATAATTATTGACAGCATAAAGCCAGCAGCAAGCCCGATTACTAAGCTGAATATTAATATTGATATAATTACTGGAAAGTTCATGTTTTAATACCTCACAATATATTTATTTTTCGGGCAAATCCCTTATCAATGGTTGTAAGGTGCCAAGCATACCACCAACTGTATTGCTGTCGAAATATTTTAGTAAACCATTACTGACATCTGCCTTTGTCTGTGCATTAACCAGCAAATCGATAAGCTCTTCTCGTATTTCAACATATATTTTTTTCTTAAAACGCTGTTCCATGAAGGCTCTGACGTCTTCATCGCTGATATCAGTTACTGGAGAAGCTGTATTATCAGTATCGGCGTTATCAGCTGGTAAATCGTTTATTAGTGGTAGTAGATTTGCGAACATACCACCTGCTGTATTGCTGTCGAAATATTTTAGCAAACCATTACTGACATCTGCCTTTGTTTTTGCATTAACAATTAATCCGATAAGCTCTTTTTTTCGTTCAGCATATATTTTTTTCTTGAAACGATGCTCAAATAAGGCTCGTGCCTGTGCTTCTCTTGTGTTGCTTGTAGAAGGTGTAGGAGTAGTGTCTTGTGGTAAATCTTTTATTAATAGACTTAATCTGGACATCATGTCATTTACTATTGAGCTATCAAAATATTTTAATAACCCATTATTGATGTCTTTCTTTGTTTTTGCGTTAATCAGTAATTCTATAATGCTTTCTTTGTGTTCAGAGTATTTGTTTTTCTTGTAATGTCGTTCAAAGAAAGCTCTAATTTGTGCTTCTCTATCGGAGTTTTGGGCAAAAGGTGAGCTTTTGCTAACAGCTACAATGCTTTGGTTGCTGTTTGCTTTTTTTACTATGTCATTTTTGCTTGTGGATAGCTCACAAATTTTTTCAATTTTTTTCACTTTAAGATTTCTGCTCTCGAAGTTTTTAATAGCTGCATCAAAATCTGAATCCCTTGATATAATAAAATATTCGGCCATTCTGTTTTCTTTTGCTAAATCACGAATATCAAACAGAATCTGGCAGTCAACGGCATTTTTTATAGGAATCTGAACTTTTATATAATCGAAATGTGCATTTGAAGCATTGATTCTTCGGTGTAATCCAAAGGTTAAGGTTTCAGCTGACGCACTATAGTATATTCGCACGCAATCCTGCTTCTTCAGCTTGGTTACGCCTGCAAGACCATCTCGGTTTACGTTTTCGTAATCTATCAGAAAATATCTTTCAAAAACAATATCTTCTCTTTCTGTAAACTCGTCGTATTCGTCAAAATCAAATTTACCATTATATCGCTCAACCCAGTCTAAAAAGTCTGGGTTTTGCATCATTGTGTAAAGAGCTGCATCGCTACCCATAATATCATTACCTCTTGTTTTGTTTTTTACTTTGACAAACACCAAACATGCTCATCTGTGCTTTGTTCAGCTCAGCAAAGCTCAATACCTACAACCCCGTATTTTTCTTGTTCTTCAACAGAATAATACAGCTCCATATCGGCAGGTGTTGCTTTATTGATATCTTCACTGGTGTATCCACATTGTAATAAAGGCAAGGTTTTATATAATTCATCGAAAGTATCAAACCTATGCAATTTTACAACTGTGGTGTCAAGTGTTTCTCCTGTTACATTATTAGTAAAAACAATCTTATCTCCGGCTTTTATTTGCTGACGCTTTTCATCAAACAAACGAAGCTCAATAGTTTTTTCTCTGCTTTTTATTTTTTCAAACGGAGAAGGATTCAATTTCATGTGGTGCACATTGCTTTGTCTGCTCAAAGAACAAACACATTCCACATGGCTGGTACCAGGGAACATATCAACCGGTGTGACCTGTTGTGGAGTATAGCCGTATTCGTTGAAGATTTTTATATCTCGTGCCATTGTGGCACTGTCGCATGATACATACACCACCCTTTGTGGTGACATATTGCTGATTATTTCTATAAGCTGTTTGTCACAGCCCTTGCGTGGTGGGTCTACTATTATTACGCTTGGCTTGATTCCTCTTGCTTCAAGGTCCTTTGAAGCCTTTGTTGCGTCACCACATATAAATTCTGCGTTATCTATGCCATTTAGCTTTGCGTTACGGTTAGCATTTTCTATTGCCTGTGGTATAACCTCTACACCGATAAGCTTTTGTACCTTGTGTGCCATAGACAAGCCTATTGTGCCTGTGCCACAGTATAAATCAAGTAAAATATCGTCTGGCTGCAGCTGTGCATACTCCTGTGCAATAGAATATAGCTTTTCAGCTTGTGTACGGTTTACCTGATAGAATGACAGGGGAGAGATGTTGAATTTAAGTCCACATAGAACATCTGTTATATAATCACTGCCATATAGTGTTATACACTTTTTGCCAAGAATTACATTTGTCTTTTCTTTGTTTATATTAAGCTGTAGGCTTTTAAAGCCGTCTATCTGCTTCAGCTTTTCTGTTAAAAGCTCAGTATGTGGAATACTGTTACCATTTATTACAAGACACACCATAATTTCGCCTGTAACTTCACCATAGCGAATATATAAATGTCTTAACAAGCCTGTGTGGTTTTGCTCGTTGTATGGAGCTATCTTATTTTTTATTGCCCATTCTCGTACTATTTCACCGATTTGTGAAAATACAGGTGGCTGTAAATTACAGCTTGTGCTGTTTACAATTCTGTGGCTGTGGTATGCGTAAAAGCCCATTACAAGATTCCCCTTGTTGTCAACACCTACTGGCAGCTGTGCCTTGTTACGGTAGTGGTTACGGCTGTTGCCACCGATTATTGGCTTTATTTCAAGCTTATCAAAACCACCAATGCGTGTTACAGCGTCTTTAACTCGTTGTTGCTTTATCTCACATTCAGCCTCATAGGTGATGTGTCTGTAGGTACAGCCACCACATTGAGCAAAATATTCGCAGTCTGGCTTTGTTCGTTGTGGTGAAGGTGTGATAATCTCTTCGATTTTGCCTATTGCGTAATTTTTAGAGGTTTTTATTATTCTTGCGTTTATAACATCACCTATTGCAGTATTTGTTATAAAAACAGCAGTACCGTTTATTCTGCCCACACCACTGCCTTCGGTTGTCATTCCTGTTATTTCTGTCTGATGTATTTCATTCTTTTTAAGGTTCATATTTTTTCAATCCTTTGTGTATAGGTTGCTGGTACATGGTCAAAGCTTGTTATAAACAATCGTTATGGCAGTTTTAACCTTAAATATGTACCAAAAAAGTTGTTAATTTTTTGTGTAAGTATATTATATCACAAAATTTTCTAAAGGTATTTATTTTTTTCAAAAATAACCATATAATATATCTGTATTGTTGTAATTAATTATGATTGTAAATATTATGAGCAAAAACTCTTTAGAAAATATAAAGAATATTCATTTTATAGGCATAGGTGGTTCTGGTATGTGTCCACTTGCAGAAATACTTATGGCTAACGGATATACAATAACAGGCTCAGACTGTAACGAGTCTGACACACTTGACAGAATAAAAACCTACGGCATAGCTGTACATATGGGTCATAAGGCTGAAAATATAGAGGGTGCAGACCTTGTTGTATATACAGCTGCTGTCAAGGCTGATAATCCGGAGCTTGTTGCTGCAAGAGAAAAGGGTATCAGAACAATGGAACGCAGTGAAATGCTTGGTGTTGTTACAGATAAATATCTGAACAGTATTGCAGTTTCGGGTACTCACGGTAAAACAACTACTACCGCTATGATTACACAGGTGCTTATGGGCTGTAATATGGACCCATCTGCAATTATCGGTGGCAAGCTGCCTATGCTTGGTGGTAACAGTGCTATAGGTAAGTCTGATATTATTGTTTGTGAGGCTTGTGAGTATGTAAACACATTTTTACAGCTTCATCCTGCAATATCTGTAATTCTTAATGTAGACGCTGACCATCTGGATTTCTTTAAGGATTTAGATGATATTAAAAATTCATTCAATAAATTTTCAAAGCAGACAAGTAAGCTGCTTGTAATAAATGGTGACGATAAAAACAGCCGTGATTGTACAGCTGATGTTGATGTGGAAAAGCTTTATTATGGTACTACACCTGATAATGATTATTATGTTGCTAACTATACAAAGGACGGTGGCATAAAGCAGAGCTTTGACCTTATGCATAATGGCGAGGTGCTTACAAGAATCAAGCTTAATGTACCTGGTGAGCATAATGTGCTTAATGCTATGGCTGCAATTACAGTTGCTTTGTATCTTGGTGCTACACCACAGCAGGTTGCAGAAAGTATAGAGCAGTTTACAGGTGTACACAGACGCTTTGAGGTTTTGGGTGATGTTAACGGAATAACAGTTGCCGACGATTTTGCTCACCACCCAACAGAGCTTACAGTTACACTTAATGCTGCAATGGAAATGGGCTTCAACAAGGTATGGGCAGTATTCCAGCCACATACCTTCTCAAGAACATTTATGCTGCTTGATGATTTTGCAAAGGCTTTGGCTATTCCTGATAATGTTATCGTGTCAGAAATTCTGCCAGTAAGAGAAACTAACACATACAATATCTATGCAGAGGATTTATGTGCAAAAATAGACGGCAGTGTTTACAGAAAAACCTTTGACGAAATTACAGAATATGTATGCAGTAATGCACAGCCTGGTGATTTAATCATTACTATGGGTGGTGGTAATGTGTATATGTGTGCAAATCAGATATATGCAAAGCTACAGGAAATGAATAAATAAAATAAAACAGGTAAAAGCAAAGCCAACAGCGTGAGAATGCTGTTGGCTTTTTGAATAAACTGTAGTTTGTCGGGCTAACAACAAACTGCGATAGAGAAAAACGCAAAGTTTAGGTCCAGCCTTTTTAAAGGCTGGTGGGGTCCAGGGGCAAAGCCCATGGTAAAAATAATTTTGGGTGTTTCTTCTTTTTTATTGTTAAAAGTGTTGCATTTTTTTAGTTTTTTGTGTAAAATGGATATAACATAAATTATAGCCGTTAGTGTTGCCGAATTTTTGTAAATATTTTACGCAATTAAATATCTGAAAAATTAATTTAACCGAATTTAAATAAATACTAAAGAAATGGTGAGGGATTTTGATATGTCAAATAGATTGTTTCAGGGTGTAATTCATCAGATGAAGGACGCAATCGATAGAGCTATTGGTGTAATTGACGATACATCAGTTGTTATTGCCTGCAGTGAGCTGGGCAGAATTGGCGAAGTAATCGAAAGTGTAACTGCAGAAACACTTGGTTCTACTGCTCCTTTTGTAATTAACGGACAAACCTTTAAGGCTTTTGGCAGTGGTGCGAATGGTGACTATGCAGTATTTGTAGAAGGCAACGACGATATTGCACAGAAGTATTCACAGCTTCTGGCAGTTTCATTAAGCAGTATAAAGCAATACTATGACGAAAAGTATGACAGAGCTAACTTTATTAAGAATGTTATTCTTGATAATATCTTACCTGGCGATATTTATCTGAAGGCAAGAGAGCTACGCTTCAACTCTGAAATTTCAAGAGTTTGTATGCTTATCAAGATTACATCTAAAACAGATATCTCTGCTTATGATGTTGTACAGAATTTCTTCCCAGACAAGACAAAGGATTTTGTTATAAGCATTAACGAAACAGATATTGCTCTTGTAAAGGAGATTCGCACTGGTATTGACTCTAAAGACCTTGAGAAGCTTGCAAGCTCAATTGTAGATACTCTGTCAAGCGAGTTCTATACTCATTGTGCAGTAGGTATTGGTACTGTTGTAACTGGCATTAAGGATCTGGCTCGTTCATTCAAAGAAGCTCAGGTGGCTCTTGAGGTTGGTAAGGTATTTGATACAGAGCGTACAGTTATCAATTACGATAACCTTGGTATTGCAAGACTTATCTATCAGCTGCCAACAACATTATGCGAAATGTTCCTGAAGGAAGTATTCAAGAAGAGCTCAATAGAATCTCTGGATCAGGAAACCTTGTTTACAATTCAGAAGTTCTTTGAGAACAGCCTTAATGTATCAGAAACATCAAGAAAGCTGTTTGTACACAGAAATACACTGGTTTACAGACTTGAGAAAATCAAAAAGCTTACAGGTCTTGATTTAAGAGAGTTTGAGGACGCTATTGTGTTTAAGGTAGCATTAATGGTTAAAAAATATCTTGCATCAACACCTACAAAGTATTAATGTAATTATATAAAGAGTAATAATCGCCGGCGTAACTGATATTATGTTACTCGGCGATTTTTAGATAAGGTGCTAAACATAATCTGGTTTGGTATAGATGAATATGTACAGGAGGTTTGACAGATGATAGAATTTATCAATGTGTCAAAAACTTACACAGACAGCGACACCCACGCTTTGAATGATATAAGCTTTAATATTGATGATGGAGAATTTGTGTTTATAGTAGGACCGTCTGGTGCTGGTAAAAGTACATTGCTTAAGCTTATTATGAGAGAGCAAAAGCCTACAAAGGGTGATATTATTATAGACGGTGAGGCTATTAACAAGCTGAGAAGAGGCAAGGTGCCATATTTAAGAAGAAAAATGGGTATGGTTTATCAGGACTTCAGACTTATTGATAAGATGAATGTTTTTGATAATGTAGCCTTTGCTATGCGTGTTATAGGTGCAGGCTCGGCAGAGATTAAAGAGCGTGTAACACAGATTTTAAAGCTGGTTGGACTTGAGCATAAAATGATGGTAAGACCAAGTCAGCTTTCGGGTGGTGAACAGCAAAGAGTAAGCCTTGCAAGAGCACTTGCAAATACCCCGAAAATTCTTATTGCAGACGAGCCTACTGCTAATGTAGATGCAGAGATGTCGTTTGAAATTATGCGAATTTTAAAGAAAATCAACAGCCTTGGTACAACTGTGCTTGTTGTTACACACGATAAGGGGCTTGTTGAGCAGTTCGGTGGCAGAATAATGGAGCTTGAAAAGGGTAAGGTTGTTGCCGAAAGAACTATTGAAGAAGCATTACATAATACTGCTGAGCAGACAAATGAAGCTGCCACAGCTGACAGCAGTGATGAGAATAAAGACGAAGAACCTCAGAAGATTGCAGGACTTGCCGAGGCTGATGTGGAGGTGCTGTTTGCCCCTGACAATACAAGCAACGAGCAGAAGCCTGAGGAGCAGGAAGAAAGCGAAGCACCAGAGGAAAAAGCCGAAGCAGAAGCCGAAGCTGAAACAGAGCCAGAGATTGACATTAACAAGTATGACGATTTGATTCAGGAAATTAAAATTGAACAGCTTGAAAGTCAGGCAGAGAAAAATAATGGTGATGATTTATAACAGAGAGGTTTTTGTATGAGAGGATTTGGCTATTTATTTAAGGAAGGCATTAAAAGCGTATGGAATAACAGAGCTATGTCTATTGCTTCTATAGGTATTCTGGTGTCAAGCCTGTTGATTACCGGTGCAGCAGCTTTGTTTTGTATGAATTTGCAGGCATTGGTTGAAAAAATAGGCAGTGAAAATGTTATTACAGTTTATCTTGAGCAGCAGCTTCCTGATGAAGATGTTACCCGTGTAGGTAAGCAGATAGAATCTATTGATAATATTGCGAAGGTTTCATTTTATTCCAAGGAAGAAGCCATAAAGGAGTTTGATTCTCAGCTTGGCGACCTTAAAAATGAGTTTAAGGGTAAAGAAAATCCTTTGCCTGATGCTTATAAAATTACAATGATAGATTTAGAAAAATACGACTCTACTGCTCATTACATTGCTGGTCTTGACGGTGTATTAAAGGTGAGCGATAAGAGTAACCTTGCAAAAACACTTACCGAGCTTAATACTATTGTGGCAACACTTGGTTTCTGGGTTGTATTTGTGCTGGGATTGATTTCTATGTTTATTATTTCTACAGCAATCAAAACTACAATGCATTCACGACGTTTTGAAATAAGTATTATGAAGTCGGTTGGTGCAACAAATGCATTTGTAAGAATACCTTTTGTAATTGAGGGCTTGGTTTTGGGTGTGATTTCTGGTATAATAAGCTCTATACTTATGAAGTTTATATACGAGGGGATTTTAAGTACAGTACAAACCAAGTATATTACAGCACTAGAGATTATCAGCTTTAATTCAGTTGTAGGCCTTGTATTTGCAGGAATGGTAAGTGCAGGTGCGTTGATTGGTGCAATTGGTGCTGGTATTTCGATAAGAAAGTATTTAAAGCTGGAGGGCAATGAGCTGCTTGGTTGGTAACTAACAAATTGTAGTTTGTCGGTCTAATAACAAACTTCGATAG
>JAXJDU010000389.1:0-1525 GCA_036301785.1 Acutalibacteraceae bacterium
AAAAACTATGAGTTAAAGGGCTTTGCCCTTTAAAATCCCACGAGGGGTGTTACCCCTCGACCCCACCAGCCTTTGAAAAGGCTGGACCTAAACTTTACGCTTTTCTTTTTCGCCGTTTGTTTTTAACTCCACAAACTACAATTTAACTAATAAAAAATTAGAAATCATTGAAACTAAAAAGCAAATTAACAGTCCACAAAACAGTGGAACAAAAAACGATAGCAAGGTACATTTTATGCTTTTAGTTTCTTTATAAATTGATATACAGGTTGTTGAGCAAGGGAAATGTGCCAGAAAGAATATAATCACACATATAGCAGTAGTAATAGTCCAGCCGTTTGATGTAAATAGCGTCTGTAGCTGTGTAACGCTGTTAACTTCGCTTAATACTCCGGTATTTGTATAAAGCATAATCATTATAGGTATTACAATTTCATTTGCAGGAAATCCAAGAATAAAAGCGATAATAATAACACTGTCCATACCGAAAATCGGTGCTACAGGTGATAAGAAATCTATAGCGTATTGAATAACAGCCTGATTATCTATTTTTATATTTGTAAGTAACCATATAACCAACCCTGCCGGTGCTGCTACAGCAACTGCTCTGCCAAGCACAAATAATGTACGGTCGCACAGGCTTCTTATGATTATTTTTCCTACCTGTGGCTTTCTGTATGGTGGCAGTTCCAGTACAAATGACGAGCTTTCTCCCCTGAGAATAGTCGCAGATAAAGCTCTTGCAGCTAAAAATGTAAGCAGTATTCCAAGCAGCACCACCAGCATAAGCACACCAACAGTACAAAGCGTATTAAAAGGAAATGTAAGCGTACCTGCAAAAAATATAGTTATAAGGCTGATTATAGCAGGAAATCTGCCATTGCATGGCATGAACGAATTTGTAATTATAGCAATTAATCTTTCTCTGGGTGAGTCTATAATCCTGCACCCTGTAACACCACACGCATTGCACCCGAATCCCATACACATTGTATATATAATTTTGTAAACAGAAACCCCCAGAACCGACTGAATCAGAGGTTCTGGCTGTTTTTAATTGTTTCGGTGAAATATTTTCACATAAACATCAAAAAAATATTTTCAAAAACTGTTGACAACGCACGCAATGCGTGCTATAATGTAATCAATGAAAGGGGTAGTGAATCCCGAGAATAAAAAATAAAGGAGAAATCATTATGAAATACTATCAGGTTGGAACAACAAGCTTTACAAACGTTAACACAGAGGACGGAGACGAATATGTAAGCTATGCAGGAACATCACTTGCAGACGCTTTAGAAGCTTTGGAGAACGAAAAACACGCATTTAAAAGCTTACATGAGTACGATAAGAAACGCACCAGAGTTTGGGGTAGAATATATGACATCCCAGACGAAACCGACATAAACGACGAGGACGAGGTGCTTAATGCAATCATTGAAGCGATTGGTTATGATGAACTAGAAGCTGAGTGAAAAGCAATGGATTTCAAAGAATTATTAGAAGTCTCAGGCATGTCTATGGC
>JAXJDU010000390.1:0-4245 GCA_036301785.1 Acutalibacteraceae bacterium
AAATAATGGTTGCCGAATTATAGTAACCACCTTGCAGAAATTCCCTCTTATCTACACCGAGGTAGAAAGCACAAAGGGCAAGTCATTTGCAATTATAGTTGATGAAGCACATTCTTCACAAACAGGTAAATCAGCTAACAAGCTGAAAACAGCCCTTGTAGATACCGAGCTTGCTCTGCGTGAATATGCAGAAATAGAGGGCAAGGCAGAAGAAGAGATTGATAAGCAGGACAAGCTTATTCAGGAAATGCTTGCTCACGGCAGACATAAAAACCTTTCATTCTTTGCCTTTACAGCTACACCAAAAAATCAGACTCTTGAAATGTTCGGCACAGAATATACCGACGGTTCGTTCCACCCATTCCATGTCTATTCAATGAAACAGGCTATTCAGGAAGGCTTTATAATGGATGTTCTCCAAAATTATATGACCTACAATACCTGCTTCAAAATCGCTAAAACTATCCCAGATAACCCAGAGGTGCCTGCTTCTCGTGCTGCAAAGGTTATTCGTCGCTTTGAAGAGCTACACCCTTATAATATTTCTCAGAAAGCACAGATTATTGTAGAAACCTTTATTTCTACAACATCAAAGGCTATTAACGGTAAGGGTAAAATGATGGTTATTACATCTTCTCGTCTGGCTGCTGTAAGATATTACCACGAGGTTAAAAGATATATTCAGGAGCAAGGCTATGATAATATAGATTGCCTTGTAGCCTTTTCGGGTGCTATAAAGGACTATGACAAGGAATACACCGAAAGCAAGCTGAATGTTCGCAAGGACGGAACACACATTTCAGAGGAACAAACAAAATCAGAGTTCCACGAAAACTTTAATGTTCTTATCGTTGCCGAGAAATATCAGACAGGCTTTGATGAACCACTGCTTCACACAATGATAGTTGATAAAAAGCTTCGTGGTGTAAAATGTGTTCAGACCTTATCAAGACTTAACCGTATTTGCCCAAACAAAAAAGATACATATATCCTTGATTTTGTAAATACAGCTGATGATATTAAAGAGGCTTTCCAGCCTTTCTATCAGGAAACCTCACTTTCACAGGAGGTTAATGTAGATTTGATTTATCAGCTACAAAAGGAATTGCACGACTATAATATTTATTCTGATAACGACATCGAAGCCTTCTGCAATGTTTACTATTCTGATAAAAAGCAGGATGAAACAATGCAAGGAAAGATGACATCTGCCTTAAAGCCTGTTGCCGAAAGATATAATAATTTAGCAACAGACGAAAGATATAATTTCAGAAGACAGATTCGTTCTTACATCAAATGGTATGGATATATCACACAAATTTGCCGTATGTTTGATACCCAAATGCAAAAGGAATATGTTTTCTGCTCATATTTACTAAAGCTTATTCCTAACGAATCAGTACAGATGATTGACCTTGAGGGTGCTTTAAAGCTGGAGTTTTATAAGCTTGAACAGACCTTTAAAGGAGAAATTGTACTTGATAATCAATCAGGCGTTTATAACCCAGCCAGCTCAAAGGGTAAAGCTGTGCCAGAGCAAAAAGAACCATTGGAAGAAATTATCGAAAAAATCAACGAGCTGTTCAATGGTAATTTTAATGACGCAGACCGTGTAATTATATTCTCTATGCACGAAAAAATGAAGAACGATAAAAAGCTTAAAAAGGGTGCTAAAACCTCAAACCAGAAGATTTTCATAGAAAGCATCTTCCCAAAAACCTTTGATGAGGTAGCACAGGATAACTATGTAGAACAAACCGAAGCCTATGCTTCTCTGTTCCAGAACAAGAAAAAGTATAATGCAATTATGGTTGCATTAGCCGAAATGCTTTATAGGGAGTTCAATACATAACATTCAGCCTGAGAGACTTTTGCAAACAAGGTTTAATAAATTAATCAGTCAGATTGCAACTATAAGCTGTATATACGGCTGACATATAACACCCAAAGCCTTCTATTCTTCTAACCACTCAAAATGCAATCTATAATATTTTTATCAGAATATTTTTCTAACAAACACCCTAAAAACATTCAGCTCTCAGGTGTTATTTTGCGTTGAATCGTGAACAACAGAAAAATTACCACTATATATCGTATATACAGCTGTACAGCCGAAACATTTACGGTTACTATTCTTTCTGAAAAACATATTTGCGAAAGCTGTAGTGGTGTTGTAGAACAGTTTAAAGCAGAGTATAAAAATGCAACAGTAAATATTATTTCAGGAAAACGAGGCTATAATGGTAGTCCAAACGGAACAAAAACTTGGAAACACAGAAAAAGGTGACATAGTATATGGATAAGCACGATGTTTTACAAAGAATACCTCTTTTCGAGTATCAGGGTGATGAATATTTAGAAACAAAAGAATTTGACTTTGAACAATTCGAAAGCTTTTTAAAAGAGGGCTGTACAGTATGGCAAAGCGTAAATGCTGCTTTTTACTATTGCTTTGAATCCGATATGGATGAAAATGGAATGGAAAAATTCGTGGCAATGATTTGTGGTATGCTGTTTCAAATAGAGCATAACGATGTTGAGCCTGATTTAGCGTATGGTACTAATTGGGATATCAGAGATTTTGAAACTGGAAATTATGATGATTTGTTTACAGAAACAGATTTAAAGCTATTGAAAGCTGATATAGAAATTGTAAAACATTATTTGAGTAAACATCCTGAGTTACTGAAAGATTAAATTTTAGCCAATCTTAATAGTCAGGCTTTGAAAAGGTGTGATTTTATGTGTAAGCTTTTTGATGATTGGTCAATTGAAATTGAAAATTATTGCCAAAATAACGGTCTTAACTTTGAAAAAGCAAAAAAGTTATCACAATGTTGGAGCAAAAATGACTTGATTTTACAATATTATGATGATACTAAAAAGTCAAACGGATTGCTTGATGAAACTCCTATGCCTGTTGTTCTTATAATTGAAAAAACACAAAAGGGTCTTGTTTTTACCGAAACCGAATACACAGAAAAATATTTGCGTAGAACCTGACTAAATTTTATCAACCCTTAACAAGGGGTGGGTATTCCCTGCTTTTACTAAAAAATTCAACAGTTTCTTAGAGGGTGGTGATAAAAACGCTAAGTTCAAAAAGTATATTTGAGTACAGAAAAACCTTCCCATCGGACAGTTGTTTTTTTAACGAGCCAGGTTCAGGAATACTGATAGAGAGTAAAAGTAAACAAAAAGCGTTTATTAGTCCTCCTGATGAAACAGACGAAATATTTTTAAACAGACTTATTCGATGTAAAGAAACAGGTCGCAATCTATTTTATGAAGAATGGGAAACTTTTGAATACATTTCTGGTTATATGTACTAATCAATGAACATATTTCACATTATAAATTAAACGGTGGGTGAATATTTTATGTTGGATAAATTTATAATTGATATTAACATTAATAAATTATCAAAACAACAGTTTAAAGAAATTGTTTCTGAAAAATCGCTGGAATGTAAAGCTACAATTTTAGAATATTTAAAAAAATTTCCTTGTTCAGCCTTCACCTCAGCACCTGTTATAGATATTTTTACCGATAAAGAAGTAAAAGTTGCTGATAACGGATATAGTGATGGTGAATATATTTGGTACGAGTCCGAAATCTATTACTTTGAAAAATATAATTTAAAGCTAAACAATGATTTTATAGAATATGTTTTAGAAAAAGTCAGGTGAAAAATTCAGATATAGATACACCTGAAATCAGAAAGAAGTGATATTTATGAAATTTATCAGAAACAAACCTGTTAGTAGGATTTCTAACAATGAAATGCAAGATAATTTTTTATCACTAGAGATAAAAAACAAATCCCAAATTTTAAGCTATATGAAATCATTTTTAGAACCTTCTGCCTATACTTCTCAACCTGTGATAGATAGGTTTACTAATCAAGAATTAGATGAAATAAATAATGCTTTTTCAGATGGGACTTATACCTGGTATGCAACTGAAATTTATCATTTTGAAAAATATAATTTAAAGCTAAACGATGATTTTATAGAATATGTTTTAGAACAGAGCAGGTGAAAGATATGGATATAAATACATCCACAAACAGTTACAAACTATCTGAAGAAGAAATAAAGAAATATCGAGAGATATTAGCAAAGGCTGTACCATATACTGAAAAAGAGATTGTTGACATACCTCTTGATTCTTGGTATTTTGATATTGATAGAATGAGTGCATTAAATGCTCAAAGAGCTTTGAAAAAAGCAGGATTATTATAAA
>JAXJDU010000391.1:0-2418 GCA_036301785.1 Acutalibacteraceae bacterium
ATTATGCTCTACCCTATCTTTGGTTACATTCCTAAGCCTACCGAGGTAATTATGCTTGGCAAACCACAAAAAATAGAAGAATTTGGTTTAGAGAGTTTTAAGGGCTGTAAAATAATTGACATTTCAACATGCTTAGGTACATACGGCATGGGTAGCCCTGACTTTGTCGGCTTTAAATTACAGGATGAGTCTGGAATAAGATGGCTTACCTATTGTGTATGGTCGGCTGGGTTTAAAATTTTACTTGATAATAAAGTTTTAGAATCCAACAGCGACGATGCTAAATATTACAAGCCTTGGATTAAGCCAAATGACTTTGACAACAGTGAAAAAGCATTAAAGCAAACCTTAAGCGATATGACAATACAGCAAGTAAACCTTACAGACACTGAGCTTACCATAACCTTACTTGACAACTCATCAAATTTTCACCAAATCTTTGCTTGTAAATATTCCAATAAATTCCCACCACTAGTCCGAAAAAAGAGAAACGCCTATGATGACGGCAACATAGGCGACTATTGGCTTGTTTCATATGACGGCAGTGACTTTATGATGAGTTAATCTTTTGCATTGACAAAAAGCTTAGTATCAGAATTCAATCTGACACTAAGCTTTTTATTTTGTAATATAAACTGGATTTGTATATATAATCTAAAACCAACCTGCACATCAACACTAAATAAGTAAATACACAAGTGCAAGCATTAATCCGGCATCAGTTTTCTCTGTACTTAACAAAATAAGCAGCATTAATATAAGACTACGCTCTTTATCCTGAAAAATAGATTCGAAAAAACCTGACTGCAAACCACCAGAGCTATTACTACTGTTACCAACACTGCTACAGCTATTTTTGTGACTGTTATTCTCGTTACAGCTGTTTTCGTCAGTGATATTATTGCTGTTACTATTGTTACAGTTGTCTGTTGTATTATGTAACGCAACAGCGGTTTGCTTTTGCGAATGATTGTGCTGTATTTGTTGCTCGTTTGGTGGTCTTGGTTTACCCCTGCTTTGCATTTCCTGCATTCTGCGTACAGCCTCTTGTTGCATTTTATCCATTTCTTCGCTGTATTTTCTCATAGCTACAACTCCCCTTTAAAAGTTAAGCTGCTTAATAACAGGCAGAATTTTAATCAGCTGTAATATCCTTTCAGCCTCATCAAGCTTAGCCCTTCGCTCCTCACATAAAAAAGGTCGCAGTGCATTCAGCAGGCGTGTTGTGTCGTCGTCTTGCTTTAAACCAGACAGCAACGGCATGATTTTCATTACCATATTAACAGTATCATCAGACAACGACGGCAAACCCGACTTTACCGGCTCGGTGTGGTGTGCAGGGGCTTCTTCTGCAGATGGTAAAAGCAAATTTTTAAGACTCATAATTTGCTCCATTGCCTGAGGGTCGCTTAACAGCTGACCGATTTTACCCGTTATATCGTCCATTCTACTTATCTCCCATCAATTTTTTTAGCAAGGCCTGAGCCTGTGGAGTTTTTAACAGCTTTTCTGTTTTTTCCTTATCGTTTAAAATTTCGTTTATTTTATTAGCCTGCTTTGGATTCATATTATTAAGAACCTTAGACATATCTCCGCTTTGCATATTAGCCTTCAGCTTTTCGGGGCTTTCACCCAATCTTTGAGAAAGCGAGTTTAATATTTCCTGCATCTGCTTTTCTTTTTCTGTCATAAAAACACCACCTTTTATATAGCATTATTATGAAAATTAGTGTATAATTATGATAAAAAAATTTAGGAGGTTAATTTATGAGAGCTCTTGTTATATCTGACAGTCATGGTGACTATACTAATTTAAGAACCATTCTTCTTTCGCAAAGCAAAGCTGAGGTTGTATTTTTCTTAGGTGATGGTTCAGATGACATTGAAGAAATCAGACACAGCTTCCCAGAAAAAATGTTTGTAATGGTACGAGGAAATTGTGATTGGGGTAACAAACTACCTATAGAGCAGTTTTTCACACTTGATGGAAAAAAAATAATGCTTACACATGGCCACGCTTATGATGTAAAGCTGACCTACAACAGAATAATCAACACTGCAATATATAACGAATGTGATGTGCTTCTGTTTGGACACACACATACACCAATAACAATATATGAAGACGGTTTATATATTATGAATCCAGGCAGTGCTCACGGGTATAACGCAACCTACGGTATACTTGACATTACACCACAGGGCATAGTTACCAATATAGTACATCTGAAATAAAAACCACCCTATAATCTGAGTGCAAAGACTTGAATCTTTGCTTCAGGTTATAGGGTGGTTTCAGCTTGTTATTTATCTCATTCAGTGTAATTATATTATCAATAATCAGGAAAATTGAAATTTGGCAGGGGCTTTGCCCCTGCACCCCACCACCCTTTAAAAAGGGTGGACCTAAACTTTACG
>JAXJDU010000392.1:0-8171 GCA_036301785.1 Acutalibacteraceae bacterium
CATTTCTACAAACTCACGGCTTTTTTCTTCGTCTAATCCCTCAAGGATATTATCAATTTTAGAAGGTGAATAGCACAGCTTTGCTGAAGCAGCAACAACCTGTTCAGGATTAGGTGTATGTGCTATTAATTTTACTGTTACAGACATTTTTATCCCTCCCAGATTTCAAATTTATCGTTTTGTTAAAATATCTATACATATTAATTTTACCACATATCAAAAACATAAACAATAACTAAATTTCTACAAATCATACTCCTCTCTGTTTTTATATGAATTAACCAACAGAAAAAACGCTACAGTTGTGCGGCCAACCGTAGCGTTCTTCTGTTCTTTTTAAGTTTGAGGGGTACATTTGAGGAGGGTAGAACATAAATCATACTCTTGACGGTGCGGCTCCGTCATTGAGTATGTCTAAATATTAATATTTACTTATGAACACCGTATGAATAATTATTTAAAAAAAGTAAAATGTATTGTTAACAATAATTAATAATTGAAAATTATGTAAAATTTATACAAGCGACAGTATGTAATCTATATTTTGAAACAAATGTTTGATTTTTTAAAAAACCTGTGTTATAATATACTCACATTAAAGTGAGGTGCAATATTATGGGAAATCTTACAGATACACAGCAAAAAATATTCGACTATATATGTAGTAATTTACAGGGTGGTATATCACCATCAGTAAGAGAAATCTGTGCAGCTACTGGCTTAAAATCTACAGCCACTGTACATTCACACCTTAAAACTCTTGAGGAAAAGGGCCTTATTATTCGCAACCAAGGCTCAAACCGTTCTATAAGATTAAGCAACGACTCTACTGCTGTAGTACCTATAATGGGCAGAGTAACAGCAGGTATGCCTATACTTGCTGTTGAGGATATTCAGGGCTATGTGCCGGTAAGCGACAGAATAAGACGAGGCAGAGAGCTGTTTGCACTTAGAGTTGTTGGTGAAAGCATGATAAATGCCGGTATACTTGATGACGACATTGTAGTAGTTCATAAAACACCTGTGGCTGAAAATGGTCAGATAGTAGTAGCAATGGTTGACGATGAAGCAACCGTTAAAAGATTCTACAAAGAAAACGGCCATTACCGACTACAGCCAGAAAACGACAGCTTTGACCCTATAATTGTTGACGAGTGTGTTATTTTAGGTCAGGTAATTTCGGTTGTTCGTTATTATTGATTCAGAGCAAAGCAGTATCTGTGGTAAAGCTTCAGGTTTATCACAGATATATTATTTATCAGCAATTGGAGGTGAGTAAGGGTGGCATTGGTTGACATAAAACAGCTTCGCTGTCCTAAATGTGGCTCTACCAACCACATTCATGTATATAAAAATATAAACGCACAGGAAGATATAAAAATAAGAGATAAAATCCTTTCGGGACAGCTTTTTGATTTTTACTGCCCATACTGTGAATACAGGGCAAGACTGTACTACCCTTGTTTATATAACGATGTAAAAAATAAATTTATGGTTTATTTTATACCTGGCATAGAAAAGGGACAGATGATTGACCGTATGGTTGACATGGAATTTGAGGATATGCCAAAAATAACAAAAAGAATAGTACCAACATTCAACGAGTTCAGAGAAAAAATACTTATATTCGAGGCAGAGCTTGACGATATGGCTGTAGAGCTTACAAAAGTGGCTGTGGCAGGTGCTGTACAGAAGAAAAAGAGCATTGAAGCAAAAGAGGGCTATTTTTCGGTATATAACAAAGAAGAAAATGTAATGGGCTTCACCTTCTTCTTAGGTGACGACAAAGAGGTTTTCACACAGACAACAAAGCTTGATGTCTATAAAAAATCATGGAGCATAGTAAGCCGACTTGGAAAAAAGGAGCGAGCTATGAAGGGCTTTATCAAAATAGATAAGGCATGGGCAGAAAACATTTTGTTCCGTTATCAGAGATTTGGCTTTGACACAATGTAATTATCATGCGAAAACAAACACAAGCGAGGGATTAACATGGATTTTACAAAGGCTTGCAAATATGCTGAATATATAAAAGCTGTAACAAACAGCTTTAAGCCAGATATCGCAGTTGTGCTTGGCTCTGGCTTAGGTGAGGTTTTTGCCGACGCAGAAATTATATCAGCTGTAAACTACTGCGATATTCCTGACTTCCCTGTTTCTACCGTAAGTGGCCACAAAGGAAGATATATTTTTATGCGTATAGGCAATAAGAATATAGTTGCTATGCAGGGCAGAGTGCATTATTACGAGGGTTATACAATGCAGGAGGCTGTTACCCCTGTATCCGTTATGAAGCTTCTGGGTGCAGAAACCCTTGTGCTTACAAACGCTTGTGGAGGTATTAACCCAGCCTTCAACGCTGGAGACCTGATGATTATTACCGATCACATAACAAGCTTTGTTCCGTCACCACTGATTGGCAAAAACGATGACAGCTTTGGCAAGCGTTTTCCTGACATGAGCAATGTCTACGATAAGGCTCTTATATCAAAAATAGAAGAGTCGGCAAAGGAAAATAAAATCACTATGCAAAAGGGTATTTATTTACAGACAACTGGCCCTAACTATGAATCACCGGCAGAGGTAAGAATGTTTGGCTTGCTTGGTGCTGACGCTGTAGGTATGAGCACAGCCTGTGAGGCTATGGTGGCAAGCTATCTTGGAATGAGCATTTGTGGAATAAGCATGGTAAGCAACAAGGCTGCCGGCTTAACAGATACGCCTGTTACACATGAAGAAGTAAAGCAGGTTGCCTTAGCCTCTGCAGATAAACTGGGCAAAATAATTGTCGGGCTGATAAACAAATTGTAAAAGCTGGTTATATAAGCCTTAAATACGACATATCCATGTATTAATTACAGAAAGGGTGTGCCGTATGATAAAAAACATAAATCTTAAACAGCTTGCAATAAGCCTGGCAATCAGCCTTGGCGTTGGTTTGCTGGCTGGTATTTTAACAGCAGGCAGCTTTGATGTATACAGTGGATTTATAAAGCCTCCACTTTCACCACCAGCTGTACTTTTTCCTATAGTGTGGACAGTGCTATACGCACTGATGGGTATATCTGCCTATATAATTTACAGGTCAGACAACGATTATAAATATGTAGCACTTACAATATATGTGCTACAGCTTGTATTCAATTTTTTATGGTCGATAATATACTTCAATTTACAAAAACCACTATTCGCCTTTGTGTGGCTGGTTATGCTGTGGTTGCTTATAATCGCCATGATAACAGCCTTCGCTAAAATCGACAAAACAGCTGCACTTCTGCAAATTCCTTATCTGCTTTGGGTAACCTTTGCAGGCTATTTAAATCTGGCACTTTACATTTTGAATTACTGAATAAACAAATAATATCAAAGCTTATACCCCCTGTACCCAGGTACAGGGGGATTTTTTTGATTAAAAGCAATAAAATGTAAGACTAATATTCTATACACAGCATTGCAGAAACATCTTAGCATTTGTTGTAAAATTAAATGGTATTTAAAAATATAGATTTAAAACGAGGAGTGGTTATTATTAAAAAAATCGCAAAAAGAGCTTGTGCTACGCTTCTTGCTTCAACTATATTGACATCAACGCTTTCACTTTCGTCAATATCAGTATTCGCAACAGAAGCAGCTGCACAGGCAGACAAAACAACAAATGTACAAGCAACAGAGCAAAGCAGTAAAGAAGCTGATGAGCAAAGCGATAAGCAAGCCCACACACAGGAAGATTTTAGAGCTTATGCAACAGGTGACCTTTCACTGCAGGATGATACACACGATGAAAATATCGATGTCATCAGAACAACAGACGAGTATTACAGCATAGCCAATAACGGTATTGGTCTGTACAGTAACCCTAGCAAGCTGAAAAGCACCCCAGCTTTGCCAGAAAGCTATGACAACAGTACAGGCGAAAACAAAAAATACTTTCCTCCAATTGGCGACCAAGGTGGATTTGGTGCCTGTGTCTGCTGGGCACAGGTTTATTGCCAGTATTCCTACACAGTCAACAAAATGCTGGACAGAGAAGCCACCTATCACAATTCATTCTCCCCAAAGTTTGCATACAATCTGCTTAACCAGGGCACCGACTCAGGCGTAAGCTGTTTTGATGTTTACACCCTGCTTATGAAACAGGGTGCTCCATCACTGGAGACTCTGCCTTATGACAATGATTGCTTTTCGTGGTCATACAGTGAAGATGCATGGACAGAGGCTCCGAAGTACAGGCTGAAATCATATCAGGAGATAGCTCTGCCAGATGACAGTATATTAGTTTCTGACACTGATGACAAAGACCTTAACCTGCTTAAAACAATTCTTGCAAATGGCGAGGTTTTAGCATTTACTGCATATATATATTCTTCAAACATCTCATACATAAAGTACAACCCGGATATTCCAGAAAACGATAAATTCCTTGACGAAGATGTAATAACCTGCATAGACGGTACAGATGGTTCTCACAGATTGGCTCTGGTTGGCTATAACGATAACATCTGGATAGATGTCAACAATAACAACAAGGTTGACAACGGAGAAATGGGTGCCTTTAAGGTTGCTAACTCATGGGGTAAAAATGTTCATAACGATGGCTTTATGTGGGTTGCTTACGACGCTTTAAACAGCGTTTCGTCAGTAAAGGGCGTAGAGGTCAGCACTCATAGAGAACGAGCTTTTCAGGAGATATACAGAATTGATGTTACCACCGACAATCCTGAGCCACATATATTCCTGAAATACACAGTCAATTCAGCAACCAGAACAAAAACACCGATTAAAATTGTTGCCGAAAGATACAGCACCCGTGTAAATGAATATCTGGCACCATACAATGTTACATGGTGTAACAACCTTTCAGGCACTGAATTTTCGTATAACGGCACTCACACATCAGCCGACGCAACATTCCTTGCCGACCTTACACAATATTTCCCAGAAATAAATTCTGACAATATTTCGGAATATTCTATTTCTGCTGTATTCTCTGACCAGTCTAATGACTATAATCCACTCACCGTAAAAAATGTTGAAATTATCGATACCAAAACAAATAAAGTATACAAGCCTTCAAATTTCCAGCAATTCACTCTTAACGGTGCTGAAAAATGTGTGGATATACTGGATTGCAGAAATAAGGCTGCTGTAATTTATTACAAGGGCTTTATCACACCATATATAGAGTATAAAATCGAAGACGGAAGCTGGGAATCTGCTCCTGGCTATGCAATGCAAATAAACTCCGAGGCAGACGGCTACTCTCATAAATATGTAATTCCTCTTGACAAAACCGAACACACTGTTTCGGTCCGTATTCATGACGGCAACGGCAACTATGACACTGACATCTACACAGTTTACGCAGGTGTTAACCGTATTCAAAGCCCTGATATAGAGCCACAGGAAATCAGGCTGAATTATAAAACTAATCTGCCAGATGACGGAACAATCGATTCAACACAGCTTTACATACTAGAATTATCTCCCGAAGGTGGATTTGCCCCTTATAGATACAAATTCATCGACACGAATGTAACCAATAACACTACATTTGAAGGTAATTTCAGTGCCAACTCAAACACAGCCCATATACTATACACTACACCTGGTGAATACATTTACACTGTTACAGTACAGGACCAGGTTGGCAATCAGGCAACACTCAGCTTTAACTTAACTGCAAAGCTTCCAGAAACAGCTATAAGCCACTTTAAAATAAGCCCTGATAAGGATATCTGTGCAGGTGATGTTTGCGTTTTTGACGCTCTGACCGAGCACGAAGACAAAACTATTGATGTTAACGACTACAGGATTGATATTTACAACGCAGACGGCAACACCTTCTGTCAATCCTTAGATGTAAAAAATGAGCTTGTTTATGTAAACGGATTTTTTCAACAAAACATGACAAAGCTGTTTGCCAGCTGGCGACCTTTAAAGGAAGGAAGCTACATTGCATATTTAACCGTAAAGGACGGCAACGAAAAGATTACAACCACATCGCTTACCTTTGATGTTCAGCCAGCAACACTGCTGGAAATAGAAAGCTTTGATACCTCCCCTGAAAGCTTGGGTGGCTTCTTTGAAATAGTTAATATGCGAACAAATGCAGCTTCTGGTTCTGGCAATCTTAAGTATCAGTTCAGCTACATAAAAGACGGTACAGAAATCATAGTTCAGGATTATTCATATAAAAATACTGCATCATTACAATTCGGTATGGAAACCGGCAGTTATGAGCTGATTACAAGAGTGCAGGACCCTGCTGGATTTGTAGATGAGAGAAGAAAGACCTTCACTGTTGTTCCAACCTATGCCAGCAGACTTGTATTCAGCGAGCCTTCAATAAAAACAGGCGAAAGCGTTACAATCACCCCTGTAATCAATAACGAATCATCTGCACTTAATGCAATGCATTATAATTACACCGTTACAAAAGACGGTGTAACAACTATACTTACAACATCCGAGGATAAAACCGTAACATGGAAGCCTAAAGAGGCTGGTGATTATGTAATTAACCTTCAGGTCAAATACGCTGGTAACACCTTAGTCAACATATCAAAGTCTTATACTGTAGAGCAAGGTCCAAAACAGGATAACACCCTATACTTTATCCCTGGCGAAAGCTGGAAAGAAGCAAATGCAAGATTTGCAATCTACACATGGAACAACAGCTCCAGTATATGGGTTTCACTTGAAGAAAAGGACGGAGTATACTTTACCGAATTAAGCGACGAATATTCCGATATGATTTTCTGCAGAATGAACCCTGCCACAACAAACAACAACTGGAATACTATATTAAACCAGACTGCCGACATAAAAAGACCAGCAGATAAAAACTGCTTCACTTTAAACCCTAACGAATGGTACAACGCAACCGGCACATGGTCAGTATATAATCCAGAAACCTCATCTGTTTCAATTACTGGTGACATTACACTGGCACTTAAAGAAACAGAATCGAATATATTTACAGGAACAACAGAGCTACAGGCTGGCACATACAGCTTTAATGTAGACAGCAATGGTACAACGCTTGGTATGAACTACACCTACACAGACACAGCAACCATTGATTATTCAGCTGGCTATAAGACACCATCAAAGCTTGTTGCCAAAGGTGGCAGATATACATTCACCTACAACGCTTCTACAAAGATTCTGAAAATTAAATATAAAGCCTTTGATGATATAGTTGAATTATTCGGTGACATAAATGTTGAGCTTGTAAAATCATCAAAAGACAGCACAGTTTATACAGGCTCTGCAAGAATAGAGGCTGGCACATACAGCTTCAAGATTAACGACCAAGGTACAAAAATGGGCTTTGGCTTTGCTTTTGATGATGTTGTATATGATGTTGAATATAAGGCAAGCTATTCTTCAGCAACAACCTTTAACGCAACAGGTGGTATTTATTCAGTTAAGTATGACACTGCCACAAACAAGCTGACATTCAGGCACGCACCAAAGGGGTTAGGCGATGTAAGAATATTTGGCGATATCAATCTGCCTCTTGCAGGTCAGGGCAATAATATTTATTCTGCAACAAAAACACTTGATACTGGCATATACCAATTCAGAATTGACTCACTGGGTACAACAGTATGTAATGGCTATGAGTTTACAAACGGAATTAACGGTGCAGAGTACAAAGCAGAGTGGAAAGGTGCTACAACCCTTAGGGTAACTGCAAAGCAGAAGTTTACATTTATCTTTGACACTGCCACAAACAGAATCAAGGTTTTAGGCTCACCGATTGATACAACAAAGGTGCTTGTAGCGTTTGAGGATTCAACCCTTGAGCTGAAGAGTACAGACGGTGTAAACTACAAGGCTACAACAGCCCTTGAGGCTGGCACATACTCATTCAGAATAGACGAGTTTGGTGTAACGCTTGGCTACGGTGGCACATTCACAGACAGCATAAGTGGCATTAAGTACAACACAGGCTACTTATCAGCTACAGCGTTTACAGCAACTGGTGGAAGCTACAGATTCTCCTATAATGTGAATACAGATGTGCTGAAAGTCACAAAGCTGTAAGCTTTAACGCTAAACAGCTTTAATACTAATACCTGATTAAACGGTTGAATAGATTGTCGAGCAGAATTTGCTCAGAACGAGGACGACGACGCAGGCAAGCTGTCGCTTGTCAAGGAGAA
>JAXJDU010000393.1:0-3138 GCA_036301785.1 Acutalibacteraceae bacterium
CATAAGGGGTTTCACCCCTTAACCCCACCAGCCTTTGAAAAGGCTGGACCTAAACTTTGCGTTTTTCTCTATCGCAGTTTGTTGTTAGTTACACAAACTACAATTTATAAAAATGCAGTTGCGAGAGTTTTTTAAACTCCTGCAACTGCTTTTTAGTTTTTATACTTCTTTTTCAGCTTTATTAAAGCTTAATTCCATGTTTCTACCTTATAGTGTCCCATTGAGTCGGTAGTAGTTGGGTAATATTTTATAGTGCCTCCCTTATAAGAGATATCTACAGTTTGTTGATTACCGTTTGTAAATATTACATATGTAGCTCCACTTGGCACTTCAAATGTGTATAAAGTCTGGTTTTTATCATTAGTACCGGATTTTGTCATTGCCTTACCAGGCCATGCTGTCATGCTCTTGTTAGAATCTGACCAGTAGTAGCAATACATTGTACCACTCCAGTTATGAGAATTTGTAAATGTTACCATGTTTTTGTTTACTGGATTTGTTGGTGCTTCGGTAGGCTTTTCTGTTGGTGCTTCTGTTGGTAGCTCCTGATGATTTACTTTACCGACATTTCCTACATTCGAATCAGAAACGATATATTTCATAATGTAAATT
This sequence comes from Acutalibacteraceae bacterium, assembly GCA_036301785.1. GTDB lineage: Bacteria > Bacillota > Clostridia > Oscillospirales > Acutalibacteraceae > CAG-964. The sequence goes on from JAXJDU010000393.1 coordinate 613, forward strand.
GCATCTCTGAGGTCAACCTTAGCGTCGTCATTACCGTCTGCAAGTCTTAGCCAGATTTTTGAAGTGTCTATACCACCTATGTTGTACTTCATAACTAAAAGTGCGTCAGTCAGGTTTATATTACCACTATTATCTGCATCACCTACAAGTGTACCATTAAATTCTGTTACCTTGAAATTAATAGTGCTTTCTGCATATACGCCCTTTGCGTCGGTAGATGAAATTTTAGCTGAGTAGCTACCTGCTTTTCGAGGCATCCATGTAAGTGTTAATTCACTTGTTTTACCTCCCAGGCTGAATTTGGTTGATCTTATATCAGTTGAACAAGCAACATTTCCGTTTGAATCTTTGATAGTAATATTATGAAGATTCTTAGCATATCCGGCGTAGTCGATACTCTCGAAGTTTGTTAAAGCGAAAAGCTCTATTTCGTCACCAACCATAATTTTATCGTTTGGAGTTACTTTAAACTCAGTGTACTCAAAAGGCTTATTCTCTAAATACATTTCTATGTGTGTAGAAACCACCTTGTCTGAATAATCTTTAACATTTACGGTTATTCTGTAATTACCCTGAGTAGTAAAGGTGTTTGTTGTATAGTTGATATCAAGGTATTTTTTTGTTGTCTGAGCACCTGTATCCAGATTTGTAAAGATGTATTGATACTGGTAAGGCTCGTAACCACCTGTTGCATAGGCTTCAAAATTCAGCATTTTATTAGTAGCTATAGGAGAGTCAAGACATTTTACCGATGCTGTCATCGGCTTTGCAACATTTTCTGTTGAAAAATAATTCAGACCTGTGCCAGCTTTGTAATATTGACCGTTGTTATTATCGATATTACCGTTGTTATCGGTGAAATAAAGTGTTACATCAGATTCCTGCTGAAGCTCGATAACATATTTATAAAGGTATCCACGCTTTTCTATATTATAAGTCATTGGTACACCACTTTCAGATGTCCATGCACCATTATTAACCTTATAATGCAGGTTAGGCTTATCGTAGCCTCTGTAATAAATTACAGTATCCTTTGATTGAGCCTGAATAAGCTCTAGTGTTTTTTCCTGACCATCAAGTGTAAAAGGAAAGGCGTTTTGTGGCTTAAACACTCTGTTTGTGCTTGCGTCAACAATCTGAGCATCCTTTACAGTAAGCTTAGCTCCACCTGCTTTTGTGTCTGAAAAAGTAACGCTCCACTTACAATCAGTAAGATTATCAGAGGTTATCTCAGGGAATACATTGTTGAGTGCCAGTACCATTGTACCATCATTTGAATTTGTTGTACCATCATAGGAGTACTCACCTCTTGTAAGGCCAACCATAATTGGTGAATAAACATTTGCACTATATGTTGTACCATTCAGCTCTGCTGTTACAATGGCTTTTGTCTGATTTCTGTTTGCTGAATTCCATGTGTATTTGAAGTACAGGTCTCCACCGGTGTTGTATGGCATAACATCGATTCTTGAAACTGTTGTCATGATTTTTGAACGGTTTGGAGTTTCTGGTGCACCTTCTACTACTGAATCTTCGTTTAAAGCGTCATATGCTACCCATATAAAGCCCTTGTTTGAATATGTAGCACCCCATGAGTTTGCAATTTTAAATGCACCCATTTCTCCATCATCCACAGTACCATTTTTGTTGATATCTGTCCAGATATTATCGTTATAGCCTACCAGTGTCATTCTGTGGCCACCTTTGGTATCCTTTAATCTTGATACAACATATTCGCCTGCATATTTGTCGTTTTCAGGAGCATTGGCATTCGTTGTAAGCTTAACTCTATCGAAGTAATTGGCAAATGTAGAAAAGGCAAGCACATCACCGTTGCTTAGTGCAGTTTTTATTGTTTCTAGGTCTGAGTCGTCAGCAGATGTAATCTGAGTGTCTTCGTTACCGATGGCATCAAATATCTGGTAGCTCTTTACTCTGTACTTTATAGATGTTTTCCATACATCTTCAGTAGGACTCCAGCTAAGGTAATCGTTGTCATAAGGTACCATGCTGATTGGCACATTACCCTGATACATCATAAAGTCGTATCCAGCCTCAGCAGAAATACCAGAGTCTTTTCCTCCGTTTACATTATTATAAATAAACTTAGGAGAAAAAGTATTCTGTGGTGTTGTTTCAACACCCATTTCCTTATTCATTGTGTATGTAAACTGATAATATCCCTGTGCCCATGCAATACAAGAGCCAAGAGAATTCTGATTGCCAATTGCAGGGAAGTATTTGCTCTGGCTGTTATCTACGCTGCTTGGTAAATCAGCGTTAAGGCTGCCACCACTAGGCACCTTGTATTTTTTACCGGTTAATCTGTAATATTCACTTACTGAATCAATTACAGGCACATCATCTGAAATGCCCTGCTCAAATGTAAGGTCACCAGTTGCACGAAAATTTTCTGTGTCAGAGCTTTCAACAGCTTCGGCTGGTTGTGGAGCTTCAACAGACTCATCGTTGCGTAAAGGCTCTGATTCTGCTACACTGTTTGTTGAAATATCAACAGCATTAATA